>JBKOVW010000137.1:0-6719 GCA_046724095.1 Actinomycetota bacterium
CGATCGACCTTGCCTACGCGATCGTCGGCCTTGCCGGTGTCGGCCGCCTGTTGAACGGGGGTCGACGCGGCTGTGGCTTGGGTTGCTCAGCGCGGCGATTCTGGTCGCGATCGGGACGAGGACGCTCTGGCTCGGAATGCGCGCACGCTCAGGCCTGGAGTTTCCGGAGGAGGTCGTCGCTCCCTCGCGCGCATTTCTGACAGCCGTTGCGGCAACAGCTCTCAACCCGCTGACGATCGCGTTGTGGACCGTGTCGTTCCCGGCGGCAGCACCGGCGCACGCGGCGAGCTCGACCGCGGCAGCCACGGCCGTGCTCGCAGGCGTCGGGCTCGGGACGCTTACCTGGTACGGCGGCGTTTCGACCGCGGTCGCGCTCGTCCGAAAGCGTCTCGGGGCTCGCTTGCTCGCATTGGTTGACCTCGCCAGCGGCTGCGCTCTGATCGGATTCGGCAGCCTCCTCGGCTACCGCACCCTTCGCGAGCACGCCTAGGCGAGCAACGAGCGGTGCTTCCGGAGCGCCGCGAGCACGGTGTCGACGTCCTCGACCGTGTTGTAACAGTGCGCCGACACACGGAGGTTGCCGTCGCGCTCCGACGTGACGATTCCGTTCGCGCCGAGCGCGGCGACGAGCGCCTGCGAGTCGGTCGACTTCACGCACATCAACGCGCCGTGAAGGTCGCGCGGCGTCGTGAGCGTGGCGCCCAGCTCGTCCACGCCCTCGACGAAATGCTCGTTCAGCTTGTTGACATGCTCACGCGTCGCGGCGATTCCGATCTCCTGCATCAGCTCAATGCCTGCAATGCCGGCATAGATCGCCGGCACCGGCGGCGTCCCCGACTGGAAACGCGCCGCCGTGTGCGCGGGCGAGTAGTCGGTGTGATCCATCGCGAAAATGTTCTCGTCGGCGAACCAGCCGGTCTGCGTCGGCCACACGCGCTCGAC
Source organism: Actinomycetota bacterium (assembly GCA_046724095.1). Taxonomy (GTDB): domain Bacteria; phylum Actinomycetota; class Thermoleophilia; order Gaiellales; family Gaiellaceae; genus 3-1-20CM-4-69-9. The sequence goes on from JBKOVW010000137.1 coordinate 943, forward strand.
GAGATCGCGGCGGCAGTAGAAGAACCCGAGCCCCGCCGACCCGAGCAGGTACTTGAGCACGCCCGCCCCCAGGAAGTCGACGCCGAGCTCCTTCACGTCCACCGGCAGCGAGCCGATCGACTGGAACGCGTCGAGCAGGACCAGCGCGCCGCGCTCGTGCGCGAGCTCGACGATCTTCGGCACGTCCGTCATCGCGCCGCTGCGGTAGGAGACGTGAGTGACGGACACGAGCAGGGTGTCGTCGTCGATCAGCCGGTCGAGCTCGTCGAGGCCCGAGCCGTGGACGACGCGTGCGCCGCGTGCTTCCTGCGCGTGCCAGATCTGCCCGATCGTCGGGAACTCCCAGTCGGTCAGCACGACCTTCGAGCGGCGCGCGAAGCGCAGCCCGCTCGCGAGCGCGCTAACGCCGGCCGACAGCGACGTCGTGACGGCCACCTCGTCGGGCTCGGCGTTGACGAGACCTGCGAAAGCCGCGCGGGCCGCCTCCTGCCGCTCGACCCAGTACTCCCACGGGGCGCCGTACTCGTCCCAGTCGGCGAGGTACTGATCGTACGAAGCGCGCACCGCGTCGGAAAGCGCGCCCTGCGAGCACGAATTGATGTACACGCGAAAGTCGAAGATCGGGAACCGGTGCCGACAGCGATCGGGCAGCGTTTCAGCGATCGGATCCGCCTGCGTAGCCACCGTCCGATTGTACGAGTACCGCCCGACCCGCAATTCACACCAGAGCCAACGCCGCGCGACGCTCCCAGCGCTCGCGCGGCGCTGCCCACAACAAACGCTCGGCAGCCCTGAAGCGCGCGGGCTTGGCCCGCGCACGTTCTCGCGAAGCGCGTACTTACCCCCGCGCGAAAGCGCAGCTTTCGCGCGGCTCAGCGCCCAAGGTAAGCCTTTCTCAGGTCCTCATGTTCGAGTAGCTCGCCCGCCTGGCCCTCGAGGACGAGCCTTCCGGTGGACAGGACGTAGCCGCGGTCGGCGATCGAGAGGGCCATGTTCGCATTCTGCTCGACGATCAGCATGGCGACGCCGGATTGATGGACCTGCTGGATGATCTCGAAGCTCCGCTCGACCAGGATCGGCGCGAGACCCATGGACGGCTCGTCCATCAGCAGGAGCTGCGGGTGCGACATCAGCGCGCGGCCCATGGCGACCATCTGCTGCTCGCCGCCCGAGAGCGTGCCGGCGAGCTGGTTGCGCCGCTCCTTCAGCAGGGGAAAGAGCGTGTATACGCGCTCGAAGTCCTCCTTGCGCCCGCGACCGTCGCGGTTCAGGTAGGCGCCCATCTCGAGGTTCTCGAGCACCGTCATCGGGCCGAACAGGCGGCGGTTCTCGGGCACGATCGCCATGCCGCGCTTGATGCGGTAGCTCGTCGTGCGCCCGGTGACGTTCTCGCCGCGGAACTCGACCGTGCCGGTCCGCGGCTGGACGATCCCGAGGATCGTCTTGAGCGTCGTGGACTTCCCCGACGCGTTGCCGCCGAGCAGCGAGACGAGCTCGCCCTCGCGCACCTCGAGGTTGAGGTTCTCGAGGATGTGGATCTGCCCGTAGTACGTGTCGATCGCGTCGAGCCGGAGCAGCGGTGCAGCGCCGTTCGTGCTCACTTCGTCCCCGCCTTCCGCAGCCCGAGGTACGCCTCGACGACGCGCGGGTCGGTCGCGACGGCCTCGAACGACCCCTCCGCGATCTTGACCCCGTGGTCGAGCGCGACGACGCGGTCGGAGATGCCCTCGACGACGTGCATGTCGTGCTCGATCACGAGGATCGTGTATCCGCCCTCCTCGCGCAGCTTGCCGATCAGCTCGGTGATCTCGTGCGTCTCGGCCGGGTTCATCCCGGCGGCCGGCTCGTCGAGCAGCAGGATGCGCGGCTCCGTGGCCATCGCGCGTGCGATCTCGAGGCGGCGGCGGTTCGCGTACGACAGGGAGTACGCGGGCTGGTCCCATCGGTAGCCGACGAGGCGCTGGCCGAAGAACGAGAGCTTCTCCTCGGCGCGTTCGCGGATTGCCCGCTCCTCGCGCCGTGCGCGCGGCAGGCGCAGCATCGCCTCGAAGACGGTCGCCTTCGTGCGGCCGTACTGCACCGCCATCACGTTCTCACGGACGCTCATGTTCAGGAACAGGCGCAGCGTCTGGAACGTGCGCGCGACGCCGCGCTTCGTCACCTCGTGCGGCTCGAGCCCGACGATGCTCTGGTCTTCGAGCAGGATCTCGCCCTCGTCCGGCCGGTAGACGCCGGTGATGACGTTGAACAGCGTCGTCTTGCCGGCGCCGTTCGGGCCGATCACGCTCACGATCTCGCCCTCGTCGACGTGCAGGTCGAGGTCGAAGATGACTGTGAGCCCGCCGAACGACTTGCTCACCCCGCGCAGCTCGAGCAGCGGCTGCCTCTCCGCCATCAGACGATCTCCACCCTCGCGGTGCCGAACAGGCCCTGCGGCCGCGCGTTCATCAGCACGACGAGCAGCGCGCCGAGCAGGAGGAAGCGCGTCGCGCCGGCGGTCTGCTCGACGAGCAGGTTCTCCCACGCGAACGCCGCGACGTAGATCGTCGGGATCATGACGATCGTCCGCCACCAGCCGCGCAGCAGCGTGAGGACGAGGATCAGCGCGATCGTCAGGACGTAGGCCCAGTTCGCGATCTGCGTCGGATGGCTCGGCATCAGCATCCAGTGGCTCACCCCGTGCGCCAGCTTGCCGGTGTTCGGCTCGCCTGCCGTCCAGCGCGGGAACCACGCATCGGCCATGGCGACGAGCGCGAACCCGAGCGCGAGCGTGCCGCCGACGACGGTGACGAGCTTCTGCCATGGCCGCACCTTCGTCAGCACGAGCACCACCAGCGCTGTGTAGAACACCCACTCCGCCTGGTTGGGGTCGCGGAGGAGCTCCGGCACGCCGTTCACGATCAGCGCACCGATGAGCACGCCGGCGAGGCTGCCCGCACCCCCGAGGATCACGATCGCGTAGATCGTGATCAGCAGGCCGACGTCGTAGTCGCCTGGAAAAGCGCCGGTCTGCACCGAGCCGTAGATCGCGCCGGCGAAGCCCGCGATCGCGGCGCCGAAGACGAACGCCATCAGCTTCAGCCGGTTGACCGGCATGCTCATCACCTCGGCGGCGAGTGGATCCTCGCGCAGCGCTTTCCAGGCGCGCCCCGTCCGCGACTCGCTGACGAGGTACAGGAGGATCATCACGAGCAGAAACGCGCCGAGCGTGAACCAGTAGTACTCCTTCGTCGTGTTGATCTTCCAGCCGAACAGCCTGAGCGGATCGATGTTGGCGAGGCCGTTCGCGCCGCCGGTGAAGTTGACGTGGCCGGCGAAGGGAAAGTTGATCCGGTCCGCGTTGTTCACGAACACGACGAACGCCTGGCCGAAGAAGAGCGTCACGATCGCGAGGTAGTCGCCGACGAGCCGCCGTGACGGGAACCCGACGATCAGGCCGACGGCGGCGGCAACCGCAATGGCCAGCAGGATCGCGAGCACCGGCGGCCAGTGGCGCCCGGTCTGCGACGACGCGACGTAGCCGTACGTGTACGCGCCGAAGCCGAAGAAGGCGATGTAGCCGAGATCGAGCAGGCCGGCGAAGCCGACGGTGACGTTGAGGCCGAGCCCGAGCAGCGCGTAGAGCAAGGTGATCAGCCCATAACGGAAGAGGTTCCCTTCCGATGTGACCAGCGGGAAGATCGCCGCAGGGACGACGAACACGAGCAGGCGCACGGCCGGCGGCGACTCGTCCCAGCCGCGGCGCAACCACCCGATCGGACCGCGATACCGCTCGCGCTTGCCCTCGACGGACGCGACCCACTCGTCGACGCCGATGCGCGGCTGGTCGGGCGGAACCTGCGGTGTCAGCTCGTCCGCCACGTCACACCTTCTTCACGTCGGCCTTGCCGAGCAGGCCCTGCGGCCGGATGAGGATGATCGCGATCAGCAACGCGAACACGTAGAGGTTCTGGAACGTCGAGCCCTGCGGGAGATAGCCCGTCGCGTACGACTCCGCGAGCCCGACGAGCAGGCCGCCGAGCATCGCGCCGGGGATGCTGCCGATACCGCCGATGACGGCGGCGGTGAAGCCCTTGAGCCCGGCCAGGAAGCCCATGAAGTGGTAGATCTGGCCGAAGACGAGGCCGAACATCACGCCGGCGGCGCCGGCGAGCGCCGACCCGATGAAGAAGGTCGACGCGATCACGCGGTCGACGTCGATGCCCATCATCGAAGCCGCCTCGCGGTCGAACGACGTCGCGCGCATCGCCTTGCCGATCTTCGTGCGCGCGACGAGCACCGTCAGCGCGATCATCAGGCCGATCGCCGAGATGATCGTCAGCACCTGCGGGACCGACAGGAAGATGTCCTTGTAGTTGTAGGTCTTCGCGCCGATCAGGTGGAAGGTGTCGTAGTCGCGGAAGCTCGCGCCGAACAGGAGCAGCGCGCTGTTCTGCAGGAAGAACGACACGCCCAGCGCGCTGATCAGCGGTGCGATGCGCGGCGCGTTCCGCAGCGGCCGATACGCGAAGCGCTCGATCACAACGCCGAGGCCGCCGCACGCAACCATGGCGAAGAAGAACATGAAGACGACGACGAGCCACGCCGCCGCGCCGGGGTTGACCGGCCCGCCGAGCCAGTGCAGCGCGAACCAGCCCATGAACGCGCCGATCATGTAGACGTCGCCGTGCGCGAAGTTCAGCAGCTTCAGGATCCCGTAGACCATCGAGTAGCCCAGTGCGACGAGCGCGTAGACGCTGCCGAGCGTCACGCCGCTGACCGTCAGATCCCAGAACAGGCTCCAGTTCATGGCCGCCGGCCTACCTTCGCACAGAAAGCTGCCCACAAAGGCGCCGACTCGGCGGCGCCGTTCAAAGCCCGAACGGCTTTGCCGATCGGGCGGCTAAACCAGAAAGTGTTCACCCACCGATGTCGAAGCATCGCAGCGTCGTAGAAAAAGCGTGCGGCCCACCACGAGGATGGGCCGCACGGTCAAACACGTGACGGGCGGTTACCCGACCGGAAGGAACGTCCCGCCCGAGTTCGCCTTCCAGATGCCGAACTGACCACCCCGGATGTCGCCCTGAGCGTTGAACCGAACGTTCAGGCCGAGCACCGTCTTCTTGAGGTTGGTCTTGCGGACCTGGGCGCGCACCTCCGCGCGGGAGGCTTTACCGTCCTTGCACGCACGATCGATCGCGCCGCCGACGACCTGCGCGGCGACGTAGCTCGGCGCGCCGAAGAACTCGGCGTCGCCTCCGTGCGCCTTCCGGAACGACTTCACGATCGGATGGGTGCCGCTCGTCGGGAACGACGATGCATAGACGCCGCCGAGCGACGCGAACGCGTCGTCGAACAAGCCGTCGGAGCCCATCAGGATGATGCTGCCCTTGCCCGCGGAGCGCATCTGCTCGCCGAACGCCTTGCCCTTCGGCGGCAGCTGCCACGGGATGTAGACGAGCTGCGTGTCGCGCGGGATCTTCGCGATCAGGGACGAGAAGTCCGATTGCTGCTGGCTGACGCCGTCACGCGTGACGGTGACACCCGCGGCGCGGAGCTTCTGCTGAACCGTGTCGGCGAGACCGGTGCTGTACGCCTCCTGGTCGTCGATGATGTAGACGCGCTTGAACTTCAGCTTCTTGTTGATGAAGTTCGCAACCGACGTGCCCTGAGCCGCGTCGGGCGGAACCGTTCGGAAGAAGAAGCCGGTCCGCGTGCCGTCGGTCGTCAGCTCGGTGTTCGTCGCGGAGCCGCTGACGAACACAAAACCCGCGTTCTTCAGCGTAGCCGTCGTCGCG
>JBKOVW010000289.1:0-6955 GCA_046724095.1 Actinomycetota bacterium
ACGGATGCGTACGCTGCGGCCGGCCCGCTCAGCGGGACGGTCCCGCCGAGCGTGATCTGCGTCGGCGTCACGCCCGGTGTCGCGAGCGCAAGCGCTGCCGCGGCGATGGGCGCGATCATCGCGACACGGGCTTTCGGAGTATCGGGAGCATCAGCGTCCCGCCCCTCACCGTCGCTTTCGAGCCGTCGGCTACGGGAATCAGGTAGACGAGGTTCGCGATGCTCTGCACCGTGGACCGCGCGCCGAGCGTGACGCGCAGGCGCGACCCACGAGGGATCGACGTGACCTCGTTCTGCAGCCTGATCCTCACTACCCCGGCGCGATTCGTGGCGGCCGACGTGTCCGTGCCGCCGTCGGCGACGACGATCTCCTTGCCGGCGGGCGTCAAGGCGCTGAGCACCGCGACGAGGTGCTTGTAGCCCGTCGGGCCGCTCGAGAACTGCAGCCCCACGACCGGCGACCCGAACGTCTCGATGTGCGGGACGCGCTTCGTCGTCCGCACGACCTTGCCGTTGGCCGTAAGCGTCCGCCGGCCGTTGAACTCGAACTTCAGCGTGCGCGTCTTCGGCAGCGTCTTGAACGAGGTTGTCGGCTGCCGCCAGGGATCCGGGGCGATCTCGACCGGCGGCCGCTTGTCGATGCCGTTCGGGATCCCTTTCAGGAAGCGGTCGAACCACGCGCGCACCTCGACCGCTGCGTAGGCGAACTCGGCGGGCGGGTTCGGAGCGGGCGTGTGGCCGAAGTCGCCGATGTAGAGGCGCTTCGGTCCGCGCACGCGCTGATACGCCGCGATCGCCTGGTTCGCGTCGAACGCGAAGTCGCGTCGGCCTTGCAGCATGAACGTCGGGATGCGGACCGCTCCGAGCTGCGGCCGCGTCGAGCGTGAGGCGGCGTACGCACGCAGCGCCGGAACGTTGCGTTCCGCGATCGCGTCGGAGAGCAGCTGCCGCTCCTCCGGGCCGTACCGGTTCTGCGGGATGTCCTGCGAAAAGCCCAGCACGATGCCGGCGCGCACGAGCCCCTGCGGCGCGAGCGCCTCGTTCAGATCGGTCCATGTCGCCGTCGGCGCGATCGCCGCGAACGGGAATCCTTCGACGGCCGCCTTCCAGACGAGGCCGCCACCGTACGAAGCGCCGTAGGCGCCGACGTGCTGCGCGTCGACCGGATGCTGAGTTGTGAACCACGTCAGCAACTCGCGCAGGTCGGCGAGCTCGCGCGGACCGTCGAGGGTGAACTGTCCGCCGGACTCACCGTGCGCCCGCGCGTCGAAGGTGAGCACGGCATAGCCCTCGGGCGCCATGTATTGCGCGGCCATCGAGTTCGGCGACCAGTTGACGAAGTCCGACGTGTTGCGCGTCTGCCCGAGCCCGTGCAGCAGCAGCACGCCCGGCCAGCCCGCGGCAGGCGGGGTCCCGGTCGGTTGGAAGTAGCTGACGGCGATCTGCACGCCGTCGCTCATCGTCACCTTCGTGTCGGTCTTGGTGAAGTCGGCGGCGGCAGCGTGGCCGGCCAGAAACAGGAAGAGCGCGGCCGCGACCAGGAGGAGGAGACGGCGCACGGCCGCAAGCCTAGCCCGGCGATACGATCGCCGGGCATGGATTCGCGGCCTGTCGGCGTGTTCGACTCGGGCGTGGGCGGCCTGACCGTCCTGCACGAGTGCCTCGTTTCGCTGCCGCACGAGGACTTCGTCTATCTCGGTGACCACGCGCGGCTCCCATACGGGCCGCGGCCGCTCGCCGAGGTCCGTCGCTTCGCGCGCGAGATCGCCACATATCTGCAGGAGCAGGGCGTCAAGCTCGTCGTCAACGCGTGCAACACGGCGACGTCGGCGGCGCTGCCGCAGCTGCAGGAAGCGCTGGAGGTCCCCGTCGTCGGCGTGATCACGCCCGAGGCGCATGCTGCGGTGCAGGCGACGCGCAACCGCCGCATCGGCCTGCTCGCGACCGAGGGGACGGTCGAGGCCGGGCGCTACCGGGAGCTCGTGCACGCACTCGACGCGGGCGTCGAGCTCCTGCCGGTGGCGTGTCCGCGCCTCGTCCCGCTGATCGAGAGCGACGATCCGTTCGGCGCCGAGACGACGGAAGCCGTGCGCGAGTACGCCGCGCCGCTCAAGGACGCCGGCGTCGACACGGTCATCCTCGGCTGCACGCACTATCCGCTGATCAGGCCGATCTTCCAGCGCGTGTTCGGCCGCGACATCACACTGGTCTTCTCCGCGGATGAGACGGCGCAGGAAGTCGCGCAGACGCTCGCGCGCAAGGGCTACGAGAACGATCCCGCCCGCCAAGGCACCTACCGCTTCCTGACCACCGGCGACCCGGACGCGTTCAGGGAGATGGGCGCGCGCTTCCTGCAGCTGCCGATCGCCGGCGTCGAGCACGTCGAGGTCGCGGCGCTGGCGGCAGCGTGACGCGGAACGACGGACGGCGGCCGAACGAGCTGCGGCCGCTGGAGCTGCTGCCCGACTACCTCGAGCAGCCGCACGGCTCGGTGCTGTTCAGCCAGGGGAGGACGAAGGTTCTGTGCACGGCGTCGATCCAGGAGGGCGTCCCGCGCTGGCTGTACGGAAAGGGACGCGGCTGGCTGACGGCCGAGTACTCGCTGCTGCCGGCGTCGACTGGCGACCGCACGGAGCGCGAGGCGTCGCGCGGGAAGCAGGGAGGACGAACCGTCGAGATCCAGCGGCTGATCGGCCGTTCGATCCGCGCCGTCACGGACTTCTCAGCGCTCGGCGAGCGCACGCTCTGGGTCGACTGCGACGTGCTGCAGGCAGACGGCGGCACGCGCTGCGCAGCGATCTCGGGTGCGTACGTGGCCGCGAAGCGCGCGCTCGACCGCTTCGGACTGTCGAAGGCGCTCACCGGATCGGTCGCCGCCGTGTCGGTCGGCGTCGTCGACGGCACGCCTCTCCTCGACCTCGACTACTCCGAGGACTCGACGGCGGAGGTCGACATGAACGTCGTCATGACGGGGGAGGCCGCGCTCGTGGAGGTGCAGGCGACGGCTGAGAAGACGCCGTTCAGCCGCGCGAGCCTCGACGAGCTGCTCGAGCTCGCTGCTTCGGGCATCGAGGAGCTGGCCGCCGCACAGGACGAGGCCGTTGCTGCAGCTCGCGTCTAGCAGCCTCAACTGGGACGAGGCGCTGCTCCGGATCGCCCTCGCGGGGGTGCTCGGCGGGCTGATCGGGCTCGAGCGCGAGCTGCGCGAACGCGAGGCAGGATTGCGCACGCACCTGCTCGTCGCCGTCGGCGCGGCGCTGTTCACGATCGCCGGGGCGTACGGCTTCGACTCGGGCAACGTGGACCCGACGCGCGTCGCCGCGCAGATCGTGACGGGCATCGGCTTCCTCGGCGCCGGCGCGATCATCCGCCAGGGCTTCTCCGTGCGCGGGCTGACGACTGCCGCGACGCTATGGGTGGTCGCCGCCGTCGGCCTCGCCGCGGGCGCCGGCTACTACAGCGGCGCCGTGATCACCACCGCCCTGGTGCTCGTCGCGCTGTGGCCCTTGCGGATCATCGCGTTCCAGATGCTCCGCCGCTTCCGCCCGGAGGACGGACGCCTCCTGGTCGAGGTTCCCGCCGGGACGCCGCCGGGCCGCGTGATCGACGAGGTCGTTCGCGCGGGCGCGCGCATCTCGTCGATCGGCGTAGCGCAGGAGGGTGATCGGCGCCGGCTCGAGCTCGACCTCGCACTGCCGCACGACGTCACCGCTCCGCACCTCGTCGCGCGTGTCGCCGACGTGCCCGAGGTCGCCGACGTCCGCTGGGAGGACTGACGGCGTGAAAGCGGTCCTCGCCTCGCGCAACGCGCACAAGGCCCGCGAGCTGGAGCGGCTGCTGCCGGGCTGGGAGATCGACGTGCTCGACGCCGACGACTATCCGCCGGAGGCCGGCGCGACGTACCACGAAAACGCCCGCGGTAAGGCGGAGTTTGCGCGCGGGCGCGCGCCTGCCGACGCCTGGGTGCTCGGCGAGGACTCGGGCATCGAGGTCGACGGGCTCGCCGGCGGCCCGGGCGTCGCCTCCTCGCGGAGCGCCGCCGGCGACGAGGTCGGCTGGCTGCTCGACGCGCTCGCCGGAGCCGAGGGGAATGCGCGGCGTGCGCGATACGTATCGGAGCTGGTGGCGATCGCGCCTGGCGGCAAGGAGCTCCGCGGCACGGGCAAGCTCAGCGGCCGCATCGCGAACGAGGCGCGCGGCTCGGAAGGCTTCGGCTTCGATCCGGTGTTCGTGCCCGACGGCGAGCAACACACGGTCGCGGAGCTCGGCGACGAATGGAAGGCGCGGCACTCCCACCGCGCAAACGCGGCGCGCGCCCTGCTCGAGCTGCTTTCCAACGCCTAACCGGCAGAGCCACCGAAGCCGGAGGCTAGTGCGAGCGAAGCCGCACTAGCCTCCGGCGAACTCACGCGGGCGGAGATGGCGAAGCCACCGCCGCCCGCGGACACAGACATCGGCCCGCCGCTCATTGAAGCGCGGGGGTCAGCTCCGCGCGTTCCGCGCGAAGCGCCGCACAAACTCGGACGAAAGCGAAGCTTTCGTCCGACTAAGCGAGCCCGGGCAGCTCCTCCACGAGCGCCTGCTCGCGCCTGCGCGAGCGCCACCAGTTGAGCTCCGCGCCGAAGACGATCACGTTCGCCATAACGTAGAGCCAGACGAGCAGGATCGCGGGCGCGCCGAACGCCCGCAGCCCGGGGTTGAGGTCGGCGTAGCGCTGGTAGAACGGCAGCACCTGGAACGTCGCCTCGAGGAACACGGTCGCGAACACTGCGCCGGGGAGCACTTCCCGCACCGTGAGCTCGTCGTTCGTCAGGACGTAGTAGCAGGAGACGAGGAAGACGAACACGCCGACCATCGACACGGCGATCGAGACGATGTACGCGGTCACGTAGTTGCCGACGAAGCCGGGGGCGTACTCCCTCAGCGCAGAGACTCCGAGCGAGCCGGCGAGCAGCGACACGAACAGCGTCGTGAGCGACGCAACCATCAGGACCGTCGCCAACGTCTTGCCGTGGAAGAACGACCGATTCGGGCGGTCGTAGACGATATTGAAGGCGGACTCGAGCACGCTGAAGAGCGAGAGCGAGGTCCAGATCAGCGCCGCGAGACCGATGATGCCGAGCGCGGCCGCGTTGTCCTGCACTGTGTGGACGAGCGAGATGATCCGGTCGATCGGCGTGCCTGGCAGCGTGTGCTTGATCTCCTTGACGAGGAAGGACGACTCGTCCGCGCGTCCCGACAGCCCGAGCAGCGACAGGGCGATGAACGTGAGGGGCACGAACGACAGCAGCGCGAAGTACGCGATCATCGCGGCGAGGTGCGTGCCGCGGTCGGCGAAGAACTTCCGCCACAGGTCACGTCTTCGCACCCGCACGGGCCGGACCCTAGACTGAAGCCCGATGGACGCCCAGCAAGCGCTCTCCGACCTGACCGAGATCTCGTCGCAGATCGAGGCGGCCGTCGTGTTCGACGACAAGGGCAAAGTCGCCGGCTCGACGTTGCCGGATGGGGGCCCGTTCGCCAAGGTGGCCGGCGAGCTGCTCGCCGCCGCAGACGAGCTCAAGACCGGTGACTCGCCGCTGACCCAGCTCGAGATCGCGACGGGTGAGGGAAGCGTCTTCGTCGTGCGCGAGGGCAAGAACACGATCGCCGCGACCACGGCGCCGGCGCCGACCGTCGGCCTCGTCTTCTACGACCTCAAGTCGGCGCTTCGGAGCGTGAAGCCGAAGCCGCGGCCGCGGGCCAAGCCGAAGCCCAAGCCGGAGGCCGCGGCGAAGAAGCCCAAGCCGGCTCCCAGGAAGCCCGCGGCGCCGCGCACACGGAAGAAGCCCGATGCGTCGTAGCGGCGCGCTCCTCTTCGGGATCCTCGTGGGCCTCCTCATCGGCGCAGCGTTCAGCCGCCGCCGCTCGGCGCACGCAGAGCGTGCCGACCTCTACTTCGAGGACGGCTCGATGCTGTCGCTCTCGAACGGCTCGCCGGGCGCCGACAGGCTGCTCCCGCTTGCGCGCCGAGTCATCGGCCAGGCGCGCACGAGTTCTTGACTGATGCTGAGCTGAAGCTCGCCCTGCGCGAAGCGGCGTACCTCGAGGGCGACTTCGTGCTCCGGTCGGGCCGGCGCTCGCGCTACTACCTCGACAAGTACCGGTTCGAGACGCGTCCGGACATCCTCCAGGCGCTCGGCGAGCGCATCGCGGCCGTGGTGGGGGAACTCGAGCCGGACGCCGTTCGCCTCGCCGGCCCGGAGCTCGGCGCCGTCGCGCTAGCCGCCGCGGGGTCGCTCGCATCCGGTCTCCCGTTCGTGATCGTGCGCAAGGCCGCGAAGGGGTACGGGACGTCGAACCGCCTCGAAGGCGCTTACGAAGAGGGCGATCTCGTGTGCGTCGTCGAGGACGTCGTCACCTCTGCGGGCGCCCTCCTGGAAGCCGTCGCGGCCCTCCGAGAGGCCGGTCTGGTCGTCCGTTCGGCGGTCTGCGTAGTGGATCGCGAGGAGGGCGGAGCGGCCGCCCTCGACGCCCAAGGCGTCCGTCTGGCGCCGATTTTCCGTGCGAGCGAGATTCTGGCGGCGGTGAAAACCCCCGCAAAACCGCATGGTTGAGCGGATCCGACCCGGCTGTTAGGGTCTTTTCCCGTGGTCCGAACCGTCGACAGGAGGAGCGGGACTTGACCAAACAGGAGTTCGTCAACGAGGTCGCCAACAAGTCGGGCCTCTCGAGCCGTGACGCGGCGAAGGCCGTCGACGCCTTCCTCGACTCGATCACCGACACACTGCGGGGCGGCGGAGAGGTCGCGTTCACCGGCTTCGGGAAGTTCACCACCCAGAGGCGCGCCGAGCGGCAGGGCGTGAATCCGCGCAACCCGTCGCAGAAGGTGACCATCCCGGCGGCGACAGTGCCCAAGTTCACGGCGGGCAGTCAGCTCAAGCAGGCCGTCAAGGGCGGCTAGCCAATCCACTACG
>JBKOVW010000060.1:0-3324 GCA_046724095.1 Actinomycetota bacterium
CAGTGGGGCGATGAGGGGAAAGGCAAGATCGTCGACCTGCTGGCGCTCGACTCGGACATCGTGTGCCGCTACCAGGGCGGCCCGAACGCCGGGCACACCATCGTCGTCGGCGAGGAGACGTTCAAGATCCGGCAGATCCCGAGCGGCGTGATCCGCGGCAAGACGTGCGTCATCGGCGCCGGCTGCGTGCTCGATCCAGAGGTGTTCCTCGGCGAGGTCGACGAGCTCGAGTCGCGCGGCCACTCCACGGCCGACGTGCACGTGTCGGGCGAGGCGCACCTGATCATGCCGTGGCACGTCGCGCTCGACCAAGCGTCCGAGCGGCGGCTGGGGAAGCTGCAGATCGGAACCACGCGGCGCGGGATCGGCCCCTGCTATGCGGACAAGGCCGCACGCATCGGCATCCGCGTGCAGGACGTGCTCGAGCCGAAGATCTTGCGCCAGAAGATCGAGGTCGCGCTCGCGGAGAAGAACGTCTGGCTCGAGCGCGTCTACGGCGCCCAGCCGCTCGAGCTCGACGAGCTCGCAGAGCGCTACGAGGCGTTCGCGCAGCGCCTGCGGAGCTACGTGGCGGACACGTCGCTGCTCGTCGACCGTGCGCTGCAGGAGGGCCGCGAGGTGCTGCTCGAGGGCGGCCAGGGCACGCTGCTCGACCTCGACCACGGGACGTATCCGTTCGTGACGTCGTCAAGCACCGTCGCGGCGAATGCAGCGACGGGCGTCGGCATCGGGCCCAACCGCATCGATCGCGTCGTCGGCGTCGCCAAGGCGTACGTCACCCGCGTGGGCGAGGGGCCGTTTCCGACGGAGATCCAAGGCCCGGACCAGGAGCGGGTGCAGGAGCTCGGCGGCGAGTTCGGCACGGTCACGGGGCGCACGCGGCGCTGCGGCTGGCTCGATCTCGTGGCGCTGCGCTACGCGGTGCGGCTGAACGGGATCACGTCACTGGCGCTGACGAAGCTCGACGTGCTGTCGTCGTTCGCCGAGGTACCGGTGTGCGTGGCGTATCGGCTGCGCGACGGGAGCGAGACGTACGAGTTCCCGGCCCACCAAAGCGACTTCCACCACTGCCGGCCCGTGCACCAGACGCTGCCCGGCTGGCAAGAGCCGATCACCGACGGCTTGCCCGACGCCGCGCGCGCGTACGTCGACTTCGTCGAGCAGCAGCTAGGCGTCGAGATCTCGCTCGTCGGCACCGGCGCCGAGCGCGAGCGCGTCGTCTCGCTGCGCTAGGACAGGCGCAGCTCGTACAGCAGGCGGCACTGTCCCTGCCGCGGCGCCTCGCCCGGCACCCGTTCGAAGCCGTGAGCCTCGTAGAGGCGCTGCGCGGCGACCATGCGCTCGCTCGTGTCGAGCCGAACCGTGCGCTTCCCGCTCGCGCGAGCCCAGTCGAGCGCGATCGCGAGCAGCCGCTTGCCGAGGCCACGGCCGCGCGCGTCCGGGCGCAGGTACATCCGCTTCAGCTCTACGGCGCCGTCCCCGAGATCGCGTAGCGCCACCGCGCCGATGACGGCGCCCCCGTCCTCTGCGATCCACAGCGCGTCGTATGTCGCCGCCGGATCGTCGAGATCGCCGTCGAGCTCGGGGTCGAGGTCGAAGCCGAACTCGCGCAGCGTGTCGCCGACGAGCGAGCGAAAGCCGTCGGTGTGCGCGGGCTCGAACGGGACGATCGACATCGTCCCCAGCCTAGTCAGGGCGAGGTGCGCTCCTGAAGCAGGAGCTCGTAGACCTCGCGGTAGTTGTTGACCGCGAGCGCGACGTCGCCCGGCGAGACGGAGTCGGGATCGTCCGTAGCGAGGCGCGTGATCTCCCGCGCGGCGAGGAAGTCGGCGACAACGTCGCGATCGTCGCCCTCGCGGACGACCGGATCCTCGATGGCGTAGCCGCGCTCCTCCAGCATCTGCTCGATCAGCTGGTCGAGCTCGGGCAGGACGTCGCGCGGCGAGTCCTCGAGGTCCTCCTCGAGCGACGCCCATCGGCTCTCCCACTCGTGGCGATCGAGTCCCGGTTCCAGCATCGCCCGTACCTTCGCCGTGCGACGGGGCTTCTAAACTCGTCGTGTGAAGGTGCTGCTGGTCGGTTCCGGCGGACGCGAGCACGCGCTCGCCTGGAAGCTCAGCCACGCGGACAGCCTCGACGAGCTGCACGCGGCTCCCGGGAACCCGGGCATCGCAGCGCTAGGGCACTGCCACCCCGTGCGCGCCGAGGACGGGGAGGGCCTGCTTGCGCTTGCGGGTGCGCTGGACGCCGACCTCGTCGTCGTCGGGCCGGAGGCGCCGCTCGTCGCGGGTGTCGCCGACGAGCTCCGCCATCTCGGCGTGGCCGTCTTCGGCCCGAGCGCCGGCGCGGCGCAGATCGAGGGGTCGAAGTCGTTCGCGAAGGACGTGATGCGCGCAGCCGGCGTGCCGACGGCGGAGACGCTGTCGGTCGCCCGCACGCCGTGCGTGATCAAGGCGGACGGCCTCGCCGCAGGGAAAGGCGTCTTCGTGTGCCAGTCACAGGACGACCTCGATTCAGCCCTGCGCGCAGCGACGGCGTTCGGCGACGCGATCCTGATCGAGGAGCTGCTCGAGGGAGAAGAGGTCTCGCTCTTCGCGGTGTGCGACGGCACGCGCGCGCTGCCGCTGCCGGCCGTCCAGGACTTCAAACGGATCGGCGAGGGCGACGAGGGGCCGAACACCGGCGGGATGGGCTCGTGCTCACCGGTGGCGGCGGACGTCGAGGGCCTCGTCGAGGCGATCCACCAGCCCGTCCTCGACGAGCTGGCCGCGCGCGGGACGCCGTTCGTGGGCGTCCTCTTCGCGGGCGTCATGCTCACCGACGACGGGCCGCGGATCCTCGAGTTCAACTGCCGGTTCGGCGACCCGGAGACGCAGTCGCTCGTGCCGCGGCTCGACGGCGACCTGCTCGAGCTGCTCGCCGCCGCAGCGCACGGCGACCTCTCCGGGACGAGCGCGGCAGCGGCGGACAGCGCCGCGGTCACGGTCGTGATCGCGGCCGGCGGCTATCCCGCGTCGAGCGACGTCGGGACGCCGATCGAGGGAATCGCCGACGCCGAGGGCACGGGCGCGCTCGTGTTCCATGCCGGCACGGCGCTCAAAGGCGACCGGATCGTCACGAACGGCGGACGCATCCTGAACGTCACCGCCGTCGACGCGAGCGTGGCCGCCGCGCGCGACCGCGCATACGAGGCGTGCGAGCTGATTTCGTTCCCGGGCATGCGCTACCGCCGCGACATCGCCGCCGTGACGCATGCCTGAGCCGCTCGTCGGCATCGTCGTCGGGTCGGAGTCCGACCGCGGGCGGATGCAGGACGCGCTCGAC
>JBKOVW010000344.1:0-2446 GCA_046724095.1 Actinomycetota bacterium
ATCAAGGCCTGGCAGAAGGCGCACTCTAGGATCGGCGGCGGTGGACCATGACAGTGACCGCCGAGTCGTCGAGCGACAGCTAGGCAGGCCGCCCCGCGCGTTCCGTCGCGTGGTCGTGCGCTGCCCGTTCGGGCGGCCCGCCGTCACGGAGCAGGCCCCGTTCGACGACTCGGGCGAGCCGTTCCCGACCACCTTCTGGCTGACCTGCCCTCATCTCGTCGCGGCGGTGTCGCGGCTCGAGGCCGCCGGAGGCGTCGAGCACTGGTCACGCGCCGCTGCGGAAGATCCCGAGCTCGGCGCCAGCCTCGAGCACGCCCACGAGGAACAGCGCCGGATCCGTCCGGAGCTCGACCTCGGGGTCGGCGGCGCGCGCCCGGGGGCGGCCAGTCTCAAGTGCCTGCACGCGCACGTCGCCTTCGCGCTCGCGCGGCCGGGTTATGAGCTCGGTGAGCGCGTCCTGGCGGAAGTCGATCCGGTGTGGCCGGACGTTTGTTGCACGCCGTGAGGGATACTGGCGCGCGGGGTGGCACTCGTACTGGACGTCGTTCGCAGTGAATGGGAAGACGGCTATCGCCGCTTCCGGGACTTGTCACGCGACCGCGTCGCGGCCGACCGGCTGAGCCTGCAGCTGGAGGTCGTCACCGATGAGCTGCGCAAGCGCGTCGGACAGACGTTCACGCTGGAGGACTTGGCCGCGAAGTACGCGGCGGCCGACGAGTGGGTTCGCGACGCGGTCTCCGAACGTGCGCCCACGCCCGGCTGGCCGCGCACGCTCGCGATCGTGCAGGACGCTGCGTTTCACCTGTACCAACGCGGCGCGGTCGACTACTCGCCGTGACGGCGCTCACGCCGGTCGAGCGCCAGGAACGCCGTCGTCGCCGTCGCCGCCGGGAGATCATCCGGTGGGCCATCCGCGTCGGCGTCGCACTGCTGCTCTTCCTCCTCGGGATAGCCCTCGGACAGGCGCTCCACGACAACCCGAAGCCCGGTTCGACGATCACGGTCCAGCGGACGCTTCACGTCCCTACGCGGGGAAATCCTGCTTCAACCGTCACCCCATGAGGTGGCCGTGACGGTCGAGGTGTCAAGAACCGGCATATTTGGGTAGATTCGCGGTATGGCGTCTGAATCACGGCGGCCGGCCGGCGGCGAGAACGACTGGCTCACGCTCGGCCAGGCGGCGAAGTTCCTCGGCGTCGCGCAGAGCACGATCCGCAAGTGGTCCGACCTCGGCCGCGTCCCGGCGTTCTACACGCCCGGCGGGCACCGCCGGTACAAGCGCGCCGACCTGGAGGCGTTCCTCGAGCGATCTGGTCCGGGGCAGCCCGCCCGCGGGCCGCTGGTTTTGCTCGTCGACGACGACCCGCAGGTGCGGGAGGTCGTGCGCATCAACCTCGAGATGGAGGGCTACGCCGTGCGAGAGGCGGGCAACGCCGAAGACGGGCTCGCGGCGCTCGAGGACGAGGCGCCCGACCTCATCCTGCTCGACGTGATGATGCCGCAGGTCGACGGCTGGGAGATGTTGCGCCGCGTGCAGGAGCGACACGGCGTCGGCTCGATTCCGGTCGTGATGTTCAGCGGCCAGCTCGACGCCGGGCGCGAGGCGGCGGAGCGCGGCGCGCAGGGCTTCGTCGGGAAGCCGTTCGACTTGCGCGCGCTCATCGAGCAGACGAAGCAGATCGTTCCCGCCTGATCTCTGCCGACCGCCACCTCGAGCGCTGGGTCGTCCACCATCGCGCGGGTTGGCTGAACCCGGTCTTCGAAGGACTGTCGTACGCCGGGCGGCTCGGGCTGCTGTGGATCGTGCTCGCCGTCGTGCTGTGCGGGATCTACCGGCGGTGGGGCGTCTTGCTGATGACGCTCATCGCGGTCGCCCTTGCAGACTGGGTGGCGACGGCGCTGAAGGCGCTAGTCGACCGGCCGCGCCCGCCGCTGCGCTACCCGACGCCGAAGACGCTCGTCCCGCTACCGCACGACGCCTCGTTCCCGTCCGGACATGCGGCGACAAGCTTCGCCGCGGCAACAATGCTCTCGTTCGCGTTCCCCGCATTCGCCCCCGCGCTTCTGATCCTCGCCGCCGCGGTCGCCTTCTCCCGCGTCTATGTCGGAGTGCACTACCCGCTCGACGTCATCGGCGGAGCCGCACTCGGGGTTCTGGTCTCAGTCGCGCTACGGGCTCTGGTCGCCGCCCGCAAACGCCAAGCCAGCACCAACATGGAAGCCGGAAGTTAGTGCAGGCGCAGCCGCACTAACTGGAGGCGGACTGATGCGAGGCGAGCACGCGAAGCATGCTCGCGCCGCACGGAAGAGAACATTCGCCACCCGACAAGAAGCGCGCGGGCTCAGCCCGCGCGCGTTCCCCGCGAAGCGGCGTACAGGCAGAGCGGGCGAGGAGCTACTGCTCCTCGCCCGCTCTGAGCAACCCAGCGGCAATGACGGCCAGCGA
>JBKOVW010000001.1:0-5430 GCA_046724095.1 Actinomycetota bacterium
GATTCCGGGATATCCCTATCGTACGCTTGTTCGGCTCGGCGCGCCTGATTGGTCTCGGCTGGCCGGTCCGTAGGCCGGCGGGTGGCACTCGGGTGAGGAGTCCGTCGCGTGTCCCTGATGGCACTCCCTTGTCGTACGTGACCGGCTTGTCCCGGCGTCACGCAACGGCTGAGCTATCGAAGAGCGCGGTTTGGTCGCGTCGTTGACGCCGCGGTGTTCGGACGGGGCGGCGTGGTGTGAGTCGCCGCGCGGGATGCGGCCCGGTACGTTGATCGTCAGCTACGAGCAGGTTCCATCGGCGACAGCGGACCAGCCCGCCTCGGTGGCACCGGCAGCGGTTGGCGGCCGGAGCTGTCGAGGCTGTGCTCACCAAGATAGGGGCCGGCTTTGACGAAGACGACCACCAGAGTGCTGGCCGGTGTAGCCGTGGCCGCGCTCGCGGCGGCCGGCGCGGCGGCAGTCGTTCGCTACCGCCAGGGGCAGACGCCTGATCCTGATGAACGCGCCCATCTCGATGAACTGGAGGCGCGGCTGCACGACATGCAGGAGCCGGGCAAGGACGTCGCGGCGACCCCCGTCGGTCGGGTCCTTGCAGAGCTCCACCGCAATCAGGGTATTTCGGTGGCACAGTTGCGACAGTGGATCGCCCGCCTGCGTCGCGGGACGCTGAGCCCGGAGCAGGCTGGTGTAGCGGAGAGCGACTTCGATGCTCTCGAGCGGGAGGCGGATCAGCGCGGCGCGTAGGCGCCGGCCAGCCGGAGACGCCGGCGCGAGCGCAGGGTGATGGCTCGGTGTTCGTGTCCACCGTGGCGCCGGGACGCACGAGCGCGTCCGGAGCCGCCCCAAGCTCGTCCTGCGGGGCATGTCGCGTATTCGTCCCGAGCGCCGCGTAGCACCCCAGGCTGGTGGGCCGGGCCCTGGTTTGTCGGGCGATGGCGCCGATGCTGGTGTGACCGGGGTGAACGGCGCCCGCTGGCAGGTGGAGACCGCCCGGCGGCTAGACGAGGCGGACGGGATGAGCCGGTTGACGACGTTGAGGACAACGGTCGTGCGACGGAGCCGCCCACGACCGGCAGGTGGGTCGGCCTCGGTGTGCCGCACGTAGAGCCGGCCGAGGCTCTTGAGCACCTCCAGGCCGACTCAGACCGGCAGCGCCGACCCGGACCAGCAGGGCACGCCGAGGTCGGGCGCGCGGCAAGGCTGCGGCTACCGCGCAATCTTGCCGAAGATCGGGTCTCGAACGTCGCACGATCGGGCGTTGCCCGGGGTGTGGGCCGGGCGCCATCCACGTCAGGGGACGGCGAGAGGAAACCGTCCCTCCCGTCGACGATCCCGACCAGGAGCCCCCCTCTTGGTGGAGTGCAGCCGGTGCGGTCGGGGCTGTCGTCGGACGCCGTCGGCTCAGCGTGCCGCGTGTTCGGCGCGGGCCGGTGCACCTACCTGGTGCAGGTATTGCAGGGCCTGCCGGTACGAGGCGATGAGGCTGGTTTGTTCGTAGCCGACGCCGATCTCGGCGCAGTATGCCTGCACGATCGGCTGGGCCTTGCGCAGGTTGGGCGTCGGCATGCCGGGGAACAGGTGGTGCTCGATCTGGTAATTCAGGCCGCCCAGCGCCGCGTCGGTGAGCCAACCGCCGCGCACGTTGCGGGAGGTGATCACCTGCTTGCGCAGGTAGTCCTCGTCGCCGGTCGGGTGCGGCATGCCCTTGTGGTTGGGTGCGAAGGTCATGCCGAGGTAGACGCCGAACAGCGCCTGGTGTACGAGCAGGAAGGCGAGGGCCTGCAGGGGCGAGAGGACGATCAGCAGTGCTGAGAGGTAGCCGACGGCATGCAGGATCAGCAGGGTGCTTTCCAGGCCGCGGCGTTTCACCGTGCCGTTGCGCAACGCCTTGATGCTGGACACCTTCAGGTCGATGGCGAGCAGGGTGAGCAGCGGGAAGAACAGCGCGGCCTGGTGGCGGGTGATGAAGCCTTTGAGCCCGCGCCGGCCGAGGGCCGACTCGGTGGCCCAGATGAGGACCTCGGGTGCGACGTCCGGGTCGAGGTCGTCGTGGTTGGGGTTGTTGTGGTGGCGGGTGTGCTTGTCCATCCACCAGCCGTAGCTCATACCGACGGCGAGGTTTCCGGCCAACCGGCCGGCGACTTCGCCGGGACGTTTGGTACGGAACACCTGGCGGTGCGCCAGGTCGTGGGCCACGAGCCCGACCTGGGTGAACGTGACGGCGAGGAACGCGGCGGTCACCAGCTGCCACCAGGACGAGCCGATGAGGAAGAACGCGGTCCAACCGCCGAGGAACATGACCGCGACGACGCTCAGCCGGGCGAGGTAGTAGGCGGGCCGGCGCTGCATCAGTCCCGCGCCGTTGATCCGGCGGGACAGGACGGCGAAGTCGCTGCCGGTCGTTGCCCGCGACCGCGTCATGGTGATCGTCATGTCTCTATCAAACCGGCCAGGGCATGGATCGTCAGGAGCGCTACGTCCTGCGGCCCGGTGGTGCTAGCACCACCTTTGAACCGCGCACCGGTGGGCAGAATGTGATCTGTGAGCGTAGCCGGGACGGGTGCACGGTTGGGCCGGTGGGCCCGGCGCGGTGTGCGCTGCGTGCTGGCCGGTATGGCCGCGGTCGGGCTGGCGTTCACCAACATTCCGCTGCTGGCCGTGTCGGTTGTCGCGTTGGCCCTGGCGCCGGTGCCGTTCCTTGGCCTGGCGTTGGTGCCGTGGACGATGACGCTGGTGCGGATGCGCACCGATCTGGAGCGCAGACGCGCTTCACGGACCGGTGTCCTGGTGACCCGTCCGTACCATCCGCCCCCGGAACGGGCGGTGGCCGGTGGTTGGCAGCGCTTCCGGTGGACCGTAACGGACCCGGCGACCTGGCGCGACCTCGCCTGGCTCGCACCGGGTGCGATCGTCGGGTTCACCCTCGGGACGGTCGGTGTGCTGGTGCCGCTATACGGCCTTGCCGGTCTGACGCTGACGCCGGTGTGGATCTGGCTCGGCACCGGCTGGTACGGCTACGGCGCCGTCTGGTCCATCGACACGTGGCCCGCGGCCCTGCTCTGCCTACCCCAAGGCGCCGTCATCCTCGCCGCCGGCCTGTGGGCGGCGCCGTGGCTGCGCCGCGTCGATGCGCAGTTCGCCCGGCTTTTCCTCGCCCCGACCAGGGCC
This sequence comes from Actinomycetota bacterium, assembly GCA_046724095.1. Lineage (GTDB taxonomy): Bacteria > Actinomycetota > Thermoleophilia > Gaiellales > Gaiellaceae > 3-1-20CM-4-69-9. Next base: position 3,169 of record JBKOVW010000001.1, read on the forward strand.
GCCGAACTGCGGCTGCGCGTCACGCAGCTGACGACCACGCGCGCGGACACCGTGGACGCCCAGGCGGCCGAGCTGCGCCGCATCGAACGCGACCTGCACGACGGCGTCCAGGCCCGCCTCGTCTCGCTGAGCATGGTCATCGGCCTGGCCGACACCCTCATCGACCGGAGCCCCACCGAGGCCCACAAGCTGCTCGCCGAAGCGCGCGAGGCCAGCGGCACGGCGCTGGTCGAGCTGCGGCACCTCATCCGCGGCATTCACCCACCGGTGCTCGCCGAACGCGGACTCGACGGCGCGGTCCGCGCGCTGGCACTCAGTCTGCCGGTCCCGATCACGGTCGACATCGACCTGCAGGGACGACCCGACACACCCGTCGAGTCCGCGGCGTACTTCGCCGTCGCCGAGGCGCTGACCAACATGATCCGGCACAGCCGCGCCCACACCGGATCGGTGTCCATGCGGCACGCCCACGGTGTGTTGATCATGGTCGTCGCGGACGACGGCACCGGAGGCGCGGACCCCGCCGTCGGCACGGGTCTGCGCGGTATCGAACGCCGCCTCGCCGCGTTCGACGGCACGATCACGCTGTCAAGCCCATCCGGGGGACCCACCGTCATCACCATGGAGTTGCCGTGCGCGTTGTCATCGCCGAGGACCACGCCCTCCTCCGGGACGGACTGACCCGGCTGCTACAAGCTTTCGACTTCGACGTCGTCGCAACCGTCGACAACGGCCCGGCCTTGCTGCCCGCCCTGCTCACACACAAGCCGGACGTGGCTGTCCTCGATGTCCGCCTGCCGCCGACGTTCACCGACGAGGGTCTGCACGCCGCGATCGCGGCCCGAACCCAGATGCCCGGCCTGCCGATCCTCATGCTCTCCCAGCACGTCGAGCCCCTCTACGCCCGCGAACTGCTCAGCACCCCGCGCGGCGGTGTGGGCTACCTCCTGAAGGATCGTGTGTCGAATGTCGGCGAGTTCGTCGACGCCGTCCGCCGGGTCGCCGGAGGCGGCACCGCCATGGACCCCGAAGTGATCTCGCAACTGCTCGCCCGCCGGGAGCCACTGGCGGTACTCACCGCCCGGGAACGGGAAGTGCTCGGCGAGATGGCCGAAGGCCGGTCCAACGCCGCGATCGCAGCGAAGCTGCGCATTACCGAGAAGGCAGTGAGCAAGCACATCAACAACATTTTGACGAAGTTGGACATGCCGCCCTCCGACGACGACAACCGCCGCGTCCTCGCCGTCCTGGCATACCTGAACTCGTAGCCGCAAAGAGAGCGGACACGAGCGCGGCCGTGTCCTCGGGCGGCTGCTGCGGCTGATGAACCACGCGGCAGACGCCGATGTCGTGCCCACCGGCCGGCCCGCCGGTGGGGACGACCCGGCGGGCCGGCCGGTACAGGGCCGGGCGCGGGTGATCGTCGCCGCCCTGGCTGTCACCCAAACCGTCGGGTACGGGGCGCTGTACTACTCGTTCGCCGTGCTGCTCGCCCCGCTCACCCACGACCTGCACGCCTCCATCACCGCGATCACCGGGGCGCTGACCGCCGCCATCCTCGCCGGCGCGGCCGCCGCCGTCCCGGTCGCCGCGGCATTGAGCAGTATCGCGACGTGATCGCCGCGGGCTGTTCGCAGATCGAGGCGGTAGTAGTTGCGTCCCGGCCCAGGTACCCGCAACGCGCCCTTGACGCTGGCAGAGATCTCGCGAGCCACCTGGTACACCATCTGTCGCCACAGGTCCGACAGCTCGGCATCCACCGTCGGCAGGGTCGCGCCGGGTGCGAGCAGCAGACCAGACAGCCGCCAGGCATCGGCGAACTCGGCAGGGTGATCGCATACGGCGCCCAGTCGTCGAGTGCATCCAGGCTCAGCTGCCCGAGGAAACCGAACTGGTCCTCCTCGTGCTCGCGGCCGTAGCACAGGATCGGGCCGGTGTCGTACACCCCGATCTGCCGTTCCGGCCACCCGTCGTCGCCGACCTCCAAGAAGTAGGTCGCCGGGCCCCAGTCGTCGAACTCGTCACGCGCGACTCGTCCCATCGACGTCGGAACGAGCGCAGCGGCACGCTGTCGGAACCTACCAGCGAACGGCCGGTCACGTGCGCCGCCGCAAGAGGGGCGTCGAACGCCGGTGGTCCTCGCCCAGAGGCCACTCGGGCCTCGTACCGGCACCTGATGTTGGCGCGGCCCGACGGCACAGCTGTCGCGGGGGAACGCGTCCATCGTGTACGTTCGGGTTAGACCAAATCTCCATCACTATG
>JBKOVW010000079.1:0-3252 GCA_046724095.1 Actinomycetota bacterium
CGAGCGTCGTTGGGTAGGGGCGACGGTGCGACTTTCGTGACGCGGAACGGCGCGTCGTCGAGGGAGATCATGTCCAGCGGCTGGGGCGCGCCGCCCGGCCGCGCAATGATCTCGTAGCCGTTGGAAGTTCCGATGAACAGAAGATGCTCACCCTCGCCTTCAGACTGCGCGGCCGCCGTTTCGCTCTCGGGCCGCACGGGCTCCGCAGCCGCCACTTGGGGCTCGGACCTGATGTACGGGCTCAGGCGCTCCTCCCACTGCGGTGGCGCCGTCTGCTCGGCTGCGGGAGCTTGGGGCGTTCCGTCTTTGCGCTTTTCTGCGTTCGTTAGCTCCGCGCGATCGATGCCGAGGACGACGGCGCGCTCGCGCGGCGCGACGCTCCCGACTGCCTCCAGCGGGACGGTGCGCCGGTGCCAGAGGAAAGTACCGTCGTGCCGGATCGCGACCTCAGTCGGGGAGACGACGCCGATGAATAGACCGATGGGCCGCCCGCGACGGTCGAAGACAGCGTAGCCGTTGCTGTTCGAAAGCTCGGTAAGGAGCCCGGCGCGATCCTTCGCCGCAGGCACGATGCCCATCTTGCCGACTTCCTCGCAGCCGTGCGACGTACCTCGGCCGTCTTGCTCACCAGATGACACTGGCGCGATCGCCGTAGCAACGAAAAGGCCCCGTTTCCAGGCTTTTTCTCATGGGCGGTGACGGGATCGAACCGCCGACCTCCTGCTTGTCAGGCAGGCGCTATCCCAGCTGAGCTAACCGCCCGCGCACGCACTGTAGCGCTCAACCAAGCCATTCCTGAATGAAGCGGCGCCACGAGCGGGGCGCCTCGTGTAGCTGCGGTCTGGTTGTGGTCGGATCTCGCTTCGGCTCGCCGCGGCGGCGACGCCTACCCTCCTTTTCTCGGTATTTGCGGAAACCCGCGGCTTACGCGGGTTTGTGGGAGCAGCTGCCGGGTACCGCGCGGACGCGGCTAACTGCGGAGAGGGAGGGACATGACGATCCGACGTCGGCATGCAAAGGCACGTCGCCGAGCGCTCACACGCACTGCACTCGTGTTGACGGCGGCAGCCTTGGGAGCCGCAGGCGCCCTCGCCGCCGCCGCTCCGACACAGACGCAGGGGGCCACCGCCGATGCGTCCGCCGTCTTCATCCCGGTCGCCGACGCGCGCGCCGAGGAAGCGAAGCCCACGACAGAGTACGGAGACGAACGGCGGCTCAAGACGGACGGCGACGTCGGCCGACGCGTCGAGAGCTTCATCCGTTTCGACGTCTCCGGCCTCTCCGACCCCGTGACGCGCGCGACGCTACGGCTGTACGTCCCCAGCGATCCGACGGAGGACGGGCCAGCGGTGTATCCCACGAACGGCGACTGGGCGGAAGGAAGCATCTCGTGGGAGACCAGGCCGACGGCGACGGGCGATGCGGTCGCCGACTTCGGCGCGATGCCAATGGGTGACTGGTCGGAGGTCGACATCTCTCCGCTCGTGAGCGGAACTGGCACGATCAACGTGCTGTTGGCCCAGTCCGGAACCGACGGCGTCGGCTTCTACGGGCGCGAGAAGGCCGGCTACGAGCCGCAGCTGGTCGTCACCACCAGCTCGCCCGCGACCTCCTCGACATCGACGGCGTCCTCGTCGAGCACGACGACCACGACGACCACGACGACGACCACGACTACGCCACTCGACACGAGCCCGCCGTCGATACCGACGGGTCTCGGCGTCACCGGTGCGACGCAGACGAGCATCTCGCTGTCGTGGAGCGCGTCGAGCGACGACATCGGCGTCACGGGCTACAACGTCTACGACGACGGCACCCTGACGGGGACGAGCCCGACGACCAGCTTCACAGCCGGCTCGCTGAGCTGCGGGACCACCCACAGCTTCACCGTCGAGGCGAAGGACGCCGCCGGCAACGTCTCCGGGCAGAGCCAGAGCGTCAGCGCCAGCACGAGCGCGTGCAGCAGCACCGCCGATCCCGTCATCATCGCCGCCGGCGACATCTGCAACTCGAGCCTGAATTGCGCTTCGACGGCGACGCTGGTGGAGCAGATCAACCCGACGCGGGCCTTGACTCTCGGCGACAACGCCTACAACGACGGCTCACTGGCGCAGTACGACAGCTACTACGACCCGAACTGGGGCCGGTTCAAGGCGAACACGAGCCCCTCACCGGGGAACCACGAGTACCAGACGCCTGGCGCCGACGGCTACTTCACGTACTTCGGCTCGACGCTCGCGCCCGGCCCCTACTACTCCTACGACATCGGCTCGTGGCACATCATCTCGCTCGCATCGCGGACGGGCGTCAGCCCCGCGGCGGGCGGGGCCGAAGAGACGTGGCTGAAGCAGGACCTGGCGGCACACGCGAACAAGTGCGTGCTCGCGTACTGGCACGAGCCGCGCTGGTCGTCGGGGACGACCCACGGCAGCGATTCATCCTGGGGCGCGGTCTGGACGGACCTCTACAACGCCCATGCGGACGTCGTCCTCAACGGGCACGAGCACAACTATGAGCGCTTCGCCAAGCAGAGCCCGAGCGGCAGCGCGGATTCGAACGGGGTCCGTGAGTTCGTGGTCGGCACGGGCGGCGCCAGCCACGGCTATCCGTTCGGGACCCCCATCGCTAACAGCCAAGTTCGCAACGACAGCACCTGGGGCGTGCTCAAGCTGACGCTCCACCCGTCTGGCTACGACTGGCAGTTCGTCCCGATCGCCGGCAGCACGTTCACGGACTCGGGCAGCGACACCTGTTCGTAGGCGTCAGCGCGCGCCGGCGACAACACACGTTCGCGCGCTAGTGCGCGCGGCGGCGCGACCGGCGCCAGGCTCCGAGCACCGTCGACGGCGAGACGCTTGCGCGGGCGCTGTGCCGATAGCGTGCGCAGCGGCGCATGTGCTTCGCGAGCTCGCGCTCGTCATCGTCGCACGAGAGAACCGACGCAGTTCGCGCAGTGGTCAAGAGCCACGGCGCCACGTCGTTCCCGCGCCCCGGGAAGCTGTCTCAGGCGAGCGCGAAGGCCCGCACGACCTGGTTCGCCGCTCGCGCTCGCCCACGGCCCGGCCCTTCCGGCGGGCGTGCTACGGCCCGTCGGCCGTCGAGAGCCCGGACCGAGCGCGTTCCAGGAGTGACGATGTGGGCTTGATGCTCCGCCGAGCCGCCCCAGCAGAGCGTCGATAATCGCGTCGAACCCGAATGCGCTTCGCCTGGCAATCCGGTAGAGCTCGGCGAGCGCGTCATTCCACGGAGCCG
>JBKOVW010000031.1:0-5590 GCA_046724095.1 Actinomycetota bacterium
CCCTAATGTCGAGCGGCTCACGCCGCTCGACATGAATTGGTACGGCGCGAAGGCCGGGCGAAGCCCGTCCTTCGCGCGAACGTTTTCGTTATCGGCGAAGGTTCCGGCAGTGCGGACGCGCGATTGCTTCGCGATCGCGCGGCGCATGAGTTCGCCTCCCGCTAAGCCTGGCGCTGCCTGGCTTAGCGTCCGGCCTTATTCGACTGTGACGGTCTTAGCGAGGTTCCGCGGCTGGTCGACATTCAGCCCGCGCAGGCGTGCGATCCGGTACGCCAGCAACTGCAACGGCAGAACGGCGAGCACCGCTTGCAGGAACGCCGGCGTCCTCGGGATGTAGATGACGTCGTCGGCGTGGTGCTGAATGTCCTCGTTGCCGTCCGTCGCGATGGCGATCACCTGCGCGCCGCGGGCACGGACCTCCTGGATGTTCGAGACGACCTTGTCGTAGACGACCTTCTGGTCGGTCGCGATGCACACGACCGGCGTCTCCGAATCCAACAGTGCGATCGGGCCGTGCTTCATCTCCCCGGCGGAATAGCCCTCCGTCGGGATGTACGAGATCTCCTTCAGCTTCAAGGCCCCCTCGAGCGCAACGGGCAAACCGATGTGCCGGCCGAGGTAGAGGAAGAACGGCTTCTGGTAGTGGCGCTCGGCGATCTCCTCGATCGGATGGTCGCCGTCGAGGAAATGCTCCATGCGCTCGGGCAGGTCGTAGAGCTCCTCCAGGATGAACTCGATCTCCTGCTCGGGCAGCGTGCGCCGCACCTGCGCGAGCTTCAACGCGATCAGCGACAGCAGTGCGGCCTGCGCAGTGAAGGTCTTCGTCGCCGCGACCCCGATCTCGAGGCCGGCGCGCGTGTAGAGCACGGAGTCGACCTCGCGCGTGATCTGCGTCCCGAGCTGGTTCGTGATCGCGAGCGTGCGCGCGCCCTGCTCGCGCGCGAGCCGCATCGCGGCGATCGTGTCGGCGGTCTCGCCCGACTGGCTGATGCCGATGACGAGCGTGTCCTTGGAGAGCACCGGATTGCGATAGCGCCACTCGCTCGCGATGTCGGGCTCGACCGGAATGCGCGCCCACTCCTCGATGATGTAGCGGCCGACGACGGCGGCGTGGTACGCGGTGCCGCAGGCGACGATCACGATGCGGCGCAGGTTCTGGATCTCGAGCTCCGTCAGCCCGATCCCCTCGAGCACGAGGCGCCCGCGGCGCGCGCGGTCGCCGATCGTCTCGCTGACCGCGGCCGGCTGCTCGTAGATCTCCTTGAGCATGAAGGTCTCGTAACCGCCCTTCACGGCGACCTCGTCGTCCCAGTCGATCGGCTCGACCTCCTTGTGCTCGACCTCGCCCTCCTCGGTGAAGAAGCGCGCACCTTCCGGCGTGATCGCGACTACCTCTCCCTCGTCGATCAACTGCACGCGGCGCGTCTCGCCGAGGAACGCGGCGACCGCCGACGCGAGGAACATCTCGCCCTCGCCGACGCCGACGACGAGTGGGCACTGCCGCCGTGCACCGACGAGCAGGTCGGGCTGCTCGTTGTGGATCACGACGAACGCGAAGTGGCCCTCGAGCTCGCCGTAGGCGGCGCGAACCGCAGCGATCAGGTCTCCGTCGTAATGGCGCTCGACGAGGTGCGTCACGACCTCGGCGTCCGTCTCCGAACTGAACGAGTGCCCGTCCGCGACGAGTGACTCCTTCAGCTCGCGGAAGTTCTCGACAATGCCGTTGAGGACCACGGCGATGCGGCCGTCGTCGCAACCGGTCAAGGGATGTGCGTTCTGTTCCGTGACGGCGCCGTGCGTCGCCCAGCGCGTGTGACCGAGGCCGTGGTTCGACCTGGAGCCGTTCGGGCCCGCGGCCGCCTTGAGGTTGCTCAGGTTCCCGACCGCGCGGACATAGTCGAGCCCGCCGTTTTCGCGCAGCGCGATCCCGGCCGAGTCGTAGCCGCGGTACTCGAGGCGCTCGAGCCCGCGCAACAGCAAGTCCTTCGCGGGCCTGCTACCGACGTACCCGATGATGCCGCACACAGGGTCCCCTCCTCGTCGACTGTTCTCGAAGAAAGTAAAAGCCCGGCTGAGAGCCGCCCCTCGTCGGACGGTCAGCCGAGCTCTCGGCGTACGAGAGCCGCGATGCTAGCACACACATGGGCTGCTTCTTCCTCGTCGCGCGCTTCCGCAAGCACGCGAATAACGGGCTCCGTGCCGGAAGGCCGCACGAGAACTCGCCCGCGCCTGCTTAGTTCCTCGTTTGCGGCCGCTACAGCCTGGACCAGGCTTTCGGACAGGATTCTCGAGCGGACGCGGACGTTCTCCTTGATCTGGGGGTACCGCGGCATCTCGGCGGCAGCCTCGGCAAGCGTGCGCCCCGCGAGCGAGCGGCAGAGGAGCAAGGCCGCGACCAGGCCGTCGCCCGTCACGTGGCCGTCGAGATAGATGATGTGTCCCGACTGCTCGCCGCCGAGCTTCCCGCCCGTGGCGCGCATCGTCTCGAGCACGTAGCGGTCACCGACCTCCTCGGTGGTGTGCGTCTCGATCCCGTGCTTCGACATCAACTCGTGAAAGCCGACGTTGGTCATCGGCGTCACGGTGACCGACTCGACGCCGAGATGCAGCGCGAGGATCGCGACGATCTCGTCGCCGTCGACGACGTCGCCCTTCGCGTCGACCGCGAGCATCCGGTCGCCGTCGCCGTCGAACGCGACGCCGAGGTCGAGCCGCTCGCTGCGCACGAGCTCCTGCAACGCGCGAAGATCGGTCGCCCCGCAGCCGACGTTGATGTTCGTCCCGTCGGGGTCGTTGCCCATCGGCGTGACCTTGGCGCCGAGCTGCTCGAACGCTCTCGGCGCGAGCCCCGAGTACGCGCCGTTCGCGCAGTCGACGCCGATATGCAGCGCCCCCAGGTCGGAGCCGAAGCGCTCGACCACGTGCTCGAGATAGCTGTCGATCGCGACGCCGACCTCGTCGATCTCGCCGCCGCCGGCCCCGGCCTGGTCGAGCAGCGCCTCGATCTGCTCCTCCTGCTCGTCGGTCAGCTTCTGGCCGTCGCGGTCGAAGAACTTGACGCCGTTGTATTCCGGCGGGTTGTGCGACGCTGTGATCACGCAGCCGAGGTCGAGGGTCAGGAGCGCGACCGCCGGCGTCGGCAGCACGCCGGCGACGACGGCGTTGCCGCCTGCAGACGAGATGCCCTGCGCGAGTGCCTGCTCCAGCTCGACGCCGGACGCGCGCGTGTCGCGGCCGATGAAGATGCGTCCGCGTCCCGACCACAGGGTGGCGGCGCGGCCGAGGCGCTCGACGAGCTCGGCGGTCAGGTCCTCGCCGACGACGCCACGGACACCGTCCGTGCCGAAGTACCGTCGCGGCACGTCAGCGCTTGGAGAACTGCGGCGCCTTGCGCGCCTTGTGCAGCCCGGCCTTCTTGCGCTCGACGATGCGGGCGTCGCGCGTGAGAAAGCCTGCACGCTTGAGCGGTACGCGCAGCTCCGGGTCGGCCTCGACGAGCGCGCGGGCGATGCCGTGCCGCACGGCCCCGGCCTGGCCGCTGGGGCCGCCGCCGTGCACCCGCACGCGGATGTCGTAGGTTCCCTCGACCCCGGCAATCTGCAGCGGCGCAAGCGCGATCGTCCGGTGCGCCTGGCGCGGGAAGTAGTCCTCGATCGTGCGACCGTTGAACCACGTCGTCCCGTCGCCCGGACGCAGGATCACGCGCGCGACGGATGTCTTGCGCTTGCCGGTGCCGCGGTACTGCGCGATCGTGCTCATGCGTCGCCCCAGCTCAGCGGCTTCGGCGACTGCGGGCCGTGCGGGTGCTCCGGGCCGGCGTAGATCTTGAGCTTCGTGATCTGCCGGCGTGCGAGCCGGTTCTTCGGGAGCATCCCCTTGACAGCGCGGCGCAAGACCTCCTCCGGGCGCCGGTCGAGCTGCTCGCGCAGCGTCCGGCTGCGCAGCCCGCCCGGATAGCCGGAGTGCCGGTAGTAGCGCTTCTGGTCCAGCTTGTTCCCCGTGACCTGGATCTTCTCGGCGTTCACGACGACGACGAAGTCGCCGGTGTCCACGTGCGGCGTGTAGGTGGGCTTGCCCTTGCCGCGCAGGGTGTCGGCGATGCGGGTCGCCAGACGTCCAAGGGTCTGGCCCTCGGCGTCGACGACGTACCACTCGCGGGCGATCTCGCCTGGCTTTGCGTTGTAGGTCTTGGTCGGCATGGCGTTAAAAAGGCGGCGCTGCTAGGCGTCCGCCGGCGGCGAATCGTAGCAGCCCTGCGCGGAATTCCGCGGCGCCGCCATGGCTCGGATGGCGCAGATACGGGGCTCCCGTGACCTCGGCGGCGAGGCGCCCGACGGCCAGGATCCTGCGGCCGGAGCCGATTTCCGCGAGGAACGGCCGGGAGGCGCCCACCTCGGCCCCCGTCGGCCGGCGGTTCGAGGTAGCCGTGCCCGGATGCGTCGGCACGACGTTCCAGCAGAGCGCGTCGAGCCCGAGCTCCGCGAGCGTTCCGCGGACGATCGTCGCGCTGGCCTCGGCCGGGCCGCTGCCGCTCAGCTGCCGCTCCGATGTGAACGGGATGCCGGAGACGCGGGCACCCCGGTAGCCCGGGGCTTCTCCGACGAGCAGCAGCCGTGTAGCGCGGTGATCCTCGAGGTACTGCTCGAGGCGGCGCTTCCGCAGAGCCGCACCTGCGCCGTACCGGTAGAAGTTGAAGGTCTCGCCGATCCGTACCGACGCCAGCCACGCCACGAAAGCTCTCGTTTCCACCCTCGCAATCTGCCTCATCTGCGTCGGAGGCGCGCACGCGGCTCCGCCGCAGGGGTTCCAGTCGGATGCGGCCTTCGCCGGAAGCTACGCCGCGCAGGGAGTCACGAGCGTCGCCGCAACGACCCAGCGCATCAGCTGTTACGCGCCGGAGGTGCTGTACACCGCCAGCCTCTCCCCGTCACAGGGCTATCCCGACGGAGGGTCGACGCCGTGCGCCGGCGCCGCGACGACCGGAGAGCTGATCGGCCCGTTCGCAACCCAGGACGTCTCGAACCCGCCGTTGCGCGCAAAGGACTTCTCCGAGTCGGACATCCACGTCGACCCGACGAACGCCCGGCACCTGATCGCCGTCAGCAAGTGGTTCGTGAACTCCGAGGGCTACAACCACCTCTCCGGGTTCTACGAGTCGTACGACGGCGGCGCCACGTGGCCGCAGCAGGGACACATCCCCGGGTACGAAGGCTGGACCGACAACTCCGACCCGGTCGGCGCGTTCGACCCGTGGGGCAACTTCTACGCGGTCTTACTGCCGTACATGTTCCGGTACCTGATTACCGGCGAGCACTTCTTCCTCGCGCCCGACGTGAACCCGCCGCTTTCGCGCTCGGGCATGGCTGTCGCCGTGCGCCCGCGCGGCGCGGCGACCCCGGCGTCGTGGAACGTCCTGCACAACGGCTCTCCCGATCTGATTCGACGGACGCCGTTCAACGGCGCCCAGGTGTTCGACAAGCAGTGGATCGCGATCGACCGGAACCCGCGGAGCAAGCACTTCGGCCGCGTCTACGTCTCGTGGGCGATCGGCACCAGCGACGCCGGTCTGCGCATCTACGTGTCGTATGCG
>JBKOVW010000306.1:0-5223 GCA_046724095.1 Actinomycetota bacterium
CTGTTGATCCGGACAGCCGCGGGCGACATGTACCCGGCGGCGCGGCGCGCCCGCGGGATCTCGTACGTCCTGTTCGGCAGCGTCTTCGGCGCGATCCTGGGGCCGACCGTATTCGCGCCGATGTTCGCCGGCAAGGACGTCGAGGCCGACGCGCTGACAGTGCCGTGGCTCGCGGCCGGCGGCATTTCGCTCGTCGCGTTCGGGATCGTCCAGCTCGTCCGGCCGGACCCGAAGAAGATCGCGGAGATGATCGGCGCACATGACGAGATCGACACGCAAGCGCCTGCCGCACCGCTGCGCGAGATCGTACGGCGGCCGGGAGTCATTCCCGCGATGCTCGCCGCGCTGGCCAGTTTCGGCGTGATGGTCTCGGTGATGAACCTGACCGGCTACGTCGTCGTCGAGCACCATCACCACCACCAGGACTCCGTCTTCCCGATCATCGGCGCGCACGTCTTCGGGATGTACGCGCTCGTGCTCGTGATCGGCGCGGTCATCGACCGCGTCGGGAGGACGCCGGCGCTCGAAGCGGGGCTCGTCGTGATGGCGCTGTCGACGATCGGGCTGATGTGGGTCGCCGGGGTCTTCGGCACCGCTGTGCTCCTGCTCGGCCTCGGCGTCGGCTGGAACATCTCCTTCGTCGCGGCGACGGCGCAGATGGCCGACCGGACGAGCCCGGCCGAGCGCGGACGCCTGCTCGGCTTCAACGACCAGCTCGCGGGGTTCCTCGCCGCGGGCCTCGCGCTGCTCGGCGGCTACGCGCTCGACGCGATCGGAGTCGCGGCGCTCGCGATCGGCGCAACGGTCATCGTCGTCTCGCCGATCGTGCTGATCGCGCGTCCGCGAACCGCTGCAGCCGTCCAGGAGCCTGCGTGAGACGCGGGCTCGTCGCGGCGTGCGTGCTCGGCGTGCTCGTGCCGCCGGTTGCAGGCGCAGGCCTCTACGCCCCGTATCGGCATTTCGTCTCGCGGCCGGATCTGAAGCCGCCGCGGGTGGAGATGCTGGTGCGGACGCGCTACGCGTTGCCCGGCTATCTCTTCATCGCGCCGAAGAAGAAGGTCGAGCAAGGCGGCCCGCTCATCCTCGACAACCGGGGGCGGGTGATCTGGTTCATGCCGGTGGATCGGCGCGGCGTCACCGACTTCCGCGTGCAGCACTACCGCGGCAAGCCGGTGCTCACGTGGTGGCGCGGCAAGTCGGCGGACAACAAGCGGCTCGGCCGCTATTCCATCTACGACAACTCGTACCGCCTGATCACGTACGTGCGCCCCGGGCGCGGGCTATCAGGCGACATGCACGAGTTCGAGATCACAGCGCACAACACGGCCCTGATCACGCTGTCGCACATCGTCCGCGTGAAGACGCGCAGGGTGCTCGAGGGCGCGTTCCAGGAGGTCGACATCCGCACCGGCCGCGTGCTGTTCGAATGGCACAGCGTCGGGCACGTCCGGCTGCTCGAGTCGTACTACCACCTGCCGCGCGACCCCGACAAGACGTACGACTACTTCCACATCAACACCGTCGAGGTCGACCGCGACGGCAACTTCCTCGTCTCGGCGCGAAACACACACACGATCTACAAGATCAGCCGCAAGACCGGCGCGGTCATGTGGCGGCTCGGCGGCAAGTGGAGCGACTTCGAGCTCGGCAAGGGCGTCCGCTTCGCCTGGCAGCACGACGTGCGCCGCCAGTCCGACGGCAGCCTGACGATGTTCGACAACGAGGCCGCGCCGAAGATGCGGAAGCAGTCACGCGGACTCGTCCTGCGCGTTGACGAGCGTCAGAAGACCGTGACGGTGATGCGCACCTTCGTCCACACTCCACCGATCGTGGCGGTCGACCAGGGAAACATGCAGAAGCTTTCCAACGGGCACTACCTCGTCGGATGGGGACATCAGCCCTATGTGACCGAGTTCGGGCCGCAGGGCAAGGCGCTGCTCGATCTCCGCTTCGGGCGGACAGGCGTCGACTCGTACCGCGCATACCGGTTCTCCTGGATCGGGCGTCCGCACAGCAAGCCGACGATCGCCGTCGAGGGAGACACGCTTTATGTCAGCTGGAACGGTGCGACCGAAGTGCGTTCCTGGCAGCTGCTCGGCGGGGCGGACAAGAAGAAGCTGCGCCCGCTCTTGGCCGTGCCCAAGACGGGCTTCGAGGCCGCCATCCCGCTGCCGGCGGACGTTCCGTGGGTCGCGGTGCGCGCGCTCGACCGCCTCGGCCGCTCGCTCGCCCGCTCGGCGGCAGTGGGACGCGCATGAAGCGACTCGCCGTGTTCGCGGTCGTCACACTCGCTCTTGCGGGCTGCAGCGGCACCAGCTCGAAGCAGGCGGCCGCGCCGAAAGCGCCGCCGCCGGAACAGGGGCCGCCGCCGGGACCGACACAGCACTTCCGCTCGCGGCCCGACCTCCACCCACCGGTCGTCAAGATCGACGTCGCCGCACACGGGACGGCGCCGGGCTACATCTTCCTCGCGCCCAAGATGGCCGTCGTCCAGGCCGGGCCGATGATCATGGACAACCGCGGGCAGCTGGTCTGGTTCCACCCGCTGAAGTTCACGAAGGGCGTGACGGACTTCCGCGCCCAGCGTTACCGGGGCAAGCCGGTGCTGACTTGGTGGCGCGGACGCCTCTCGAACGTCGGCGTCGGCGACGGGTGGTACGTCATCTACAACGACTCGTATCAGCCGATCGCCGAGGTGCGGCCCGGACATGGGCTCGTCGGCGATGTCCACGAGTTCCGGTTGACGTCCCACGACACCGCGCTGGTGACGATCTACCACCGGCGCCGCGTCGACCTCACGTCGATCGGCGGGCCGAAGGACGGCCTGATCTGGGACGGCATCGTCCAGGAGGTCGACATCCCGACCGGGCGCGTCCTGTTCGAGTGGCACAGCTATCCGCAGGTCGGGATCAAGGAGTCGTACTCGCACCCGCCCAAGAAGCAGCTGGGCACCAAGCCGTTCCCGTACGACTACATCCACGTCAACTCGATCGACGAGGAGCCCAACGGGAATCTGCTGATCTCCGGCCGCAACACGCACGCGGTGTACGAGGTCAGCCGCAAGACGGGCAAGATCCTCTGGCGGCTCGGCGGGAAGAAGAGCACGTTCAGGCTCGGTTCCAGCGCGCGGTTCGCGTGGCAGCACGATGTGCGCCGCCAGCCGGACGGGGCGATCACGGTGTTCGACAACGGCGCGGCGCCGCCGGTGCACAAGGAGACGCGTATCCTCGTGCTCCGGGTCGACCAGGCGAACAGGCACGTGACGCTCGTGCGGAGCTATCACCATCCGAAGAAGCTGCTGTCGCCGTTCGAGGGCAACGCGCAGTTCCTCCCGGACGGGCACGTCTTCGTCGGCTGGGGCGGCTGGCCGTACATCAGCGAGTTCAGCAAGAACGGGAAGGTGCTGTTCGATGCGTACTTCGGCCACGGCAAGAAGCCGGGCGAGGACGCAGACACGTACCGCGCGTACCGCATGGTCTGGCAGGGACATCCGAAGGACGTGCCGGCGATCGCGATCGCGAGCGGAAAGGTCTACGTGAGCTGGAACGGCGCCACCGCGGTGAAGCGGTGGCAGGTGCTCACCGGCAACGCGAACGACGACCTCTCCGCGGGCCCCGCGGCGCCGAAGTCCGGCTTCGAGACGGCGATCCAGCTCCCGGCCGGCGGCAAGTACGTCGCTGTCCAGGCACTCGGCGCGAACGGCAAGGTCCTCGCCGTCTCTAAGACGCTCAAGCGCTAGCGCCCGTCTACAAGTGACAGGGCTTAGGGACAGTCCCTAAGACACGTCTCTAGTGGCGCTGTCCGGGACTGACACGGGACGGTGCCTCAGACGGCGCGGGCGATGCGGAGCTTTGCCAGCTCGCGGTCACGTTCTTCGAGGATTTCCTCGAGGCGGGCGACCTTCATGCGCAGCGTCTCGGCCGTGGTGACCATCTCGATGAACGCGCGCTGACGTTCTTTCAGCAGCGCCTCGATGCTGAGTAGCCGCTCGTCGGAGCTCATGTAGATCGAGGGCTCCGGCTCCGGCTTCGGCGCCGGGGTCAGATGCAGCAGCCGCGTCGCCTCGGGCTGGGGCGCGGCGGTCGGCGTATCGAGGTTCGCCACCTGCTCGGCGACCGCGCGGGCCAGCTCATGCTCGGGATCGGGCGCCGGCGCGGGCGGAGGCGGGGGCGGAAGCAGGTCCGGCACGGGCGGCAGGTTCGCGACGCGCTCCGCGAGCTCGCGCACCATCTTGACCGGATCGGGCGCGGCCTCCGGCTCGGGCTCGGCCTCGGGCTCGGCCGCGGGGGCCGCCTGCGAGCCCTGGATGTCGAGCACCTGCTCGGCGATCGCGCGCGCAAGCGCGAGCCACGACGTGCGTCCCTGCTCGATCAGAATCTCCCCTAGACGGCGGCCGGACCGTTCCTGCTCTGCGAGCGCGGCTTCGAGGTCGACCTCGGAGATCTCCCCTTTTTCGACCAGGATCTGACCAATCGGACGCCGCCGCATGGCCACTGTTATCGGCAGCTAGGCGCTCAGACTGAACGGCGGATATTCGTCCGTCACGAGCACGAACGCATACGCGATCACACGCGTCCACCAGCGAAAGACGCCCTCGACGAAGTCGAAGAGGCCGCGCGGATAGCGACCCGTGAAGAGGATCGCGAACCAGGCGATCACGACGCAGACGAGGGCGCCGATCGACAGGAAGGCGAGCACGATGTAGTGCGGAATCGCGAGGAACCACTTCACGAGCGGCAGCCAGCGCGTCAACCCCTCCCGCGCATCCGGATAGGGGAAGTCGAGCCGCACCGACTGCTCGTCGTCGGTCGACGGATACGTGTCGTCCATCAGCGCGAGGAAGACGCCGACCCGCGCGGAGAAGCGCATCAGCTGCTGGTTCCAGTCGAACCACCAACGCGGGTACTTCTGGCGGAAGAGGATCATCAGCAGCGGCGCGAAGACGAGGGTGCCGCCCGCGCCGGCGACGAAGTTCTGCGTGTGGTGCCCGAGATGCGTCGAGTACGAGCTGCCGCCGTCGACGGCGCCGAGCACGATCAGGATCGGGATCGCTGCGAAGATCCGGAAGAACGTCGTCAGGCGATTCAGGTCGCGGTCGGGATACGCGACCGAGAACTGGACCGGGTAGCCGCCGGGGGCCGGGGCGGTTGGCGCTTCCGTCATCGCGCCAATTCTTACGCCTCTGGCCGCAACCGCAAAATCGCCAGAGCCGTCGCGATGAAG
>JBKOVW010000311.1:0-9453 GCA_046724095.1 Actinomycetota bacterium
CCGATCAGCCCGGAGCAGAGAAGCGGCGCGACGTCCAGGTCCGCATAGCCATCCGGAAGCGCAAAGCAGAAGCGCTCGTGGGCGACGGTGTACTCGGCGAAGCCGCCGTCGCGGTCGTAGCCCGTGAACTGCGCCCGGTCGCAAAGATTCTCGAGGCCGGCGCGGCAGTATCGGCACTTCCCGTCCGTCCAACCTAGCCATGGGACACCTACGCGCCGCTCGTCGCCGACGACGTCGGCGACGATCATGTGGCCCGGCACGAGCGGGAGCTTTGGCTGCGTCAGCTCGCCGTCGACGATGTGGAGGTCGGTCCGACAGACGGCGCAGGCACGCACGCGCAACAGCAGCTCTCCCGCCGCCGGCACCGGCTCGGCGATTTCCGCCAAGCGCAGCGGCGTCCGCGGCGCGTCGAGGAGCATCGCCCGCATGGGCGAACCCTAGACTGCAGTCATGGCGACGACCGACTACGAAGCCGTCCCCGCCGTCGCGGCCGACGATGCCGTGCGGCATGTCGGGACCGTCGTGATGAAGTTCGGCGGGACGTCGGTCGGCGATCCCGAGAAGTTGAAGAACGTCGCACGGCGGCTCGTGGCGGCGCGCGAGGACGGCGCGCGCGTCGTGGCCGTTGTCTCGGCGATGGGGAGCACGACCGACGACCTCCTCGACCTGGCGCGCCAGGTCTCCGAGCGCCCGGACCCGCGAGAGCTCGACATGCTCATCTCGGTCGGCGAGCGGATCTCGTGCGCGCTGGCGGCGATGGCGATCTACGACCTCGGACACGAGGCGATCTCGCTCACCGGGTCGCAAGCCGGGATCGTCACGGACACCGTCCACGGCAAGGCGAAGATCGTCGATGTACGCGCACGCCGTATCCACGAGGCGCTCGACCAGGACAGGATCGTGCTGGTCGCCGGCTTCCAGGGGGTGTCGGCCGACTCGTTCGACGTCACGACGCTCGGCCGCGGCGGCTCCGACACGACAGCGGTTGCGCTCGCCGCCGCCCTCGGCGCGCAGGTCTGCGAGATCTACACCGACGTCGACGGCGTGTACACGGCCGACCCACGCCTCGTTCCCGGCGCGCGCAAGTTGGCGCTGCTCAGCTTCGAGGAGATGCTCGAGATGGCGTCGTCCGGCGCACGGGTGATGGCAACGCGGGCGATCGAGGTCGCGCGCAGCCACAATGTCCGTCTCCACGTCCGCTCGACCTTCAACGATGCCGACGGGACCTGGATCCGCGAGGAGGACGAGAAGATGCTCGAGAAGGCGCTCATCTCCGGAGTCGTGCACCAGCGCGAGGAGACCGTGTACCGCGTCGAGGGCGCGAAGGCCGCGCAGCTCTTCGGCGCGCTCGCCGACGCGAGCATCAACGTCGACACGATCGTGCACACGGGCGACGAGATCGTCTTCTCCGCGCCGGTCGAGGACCGGCCGGACGCAGAGCGCGCGCTCAACGCGCTCGGAGTCGCGTGGTCCTCGCGCGACGACCTGGGGAAGGTTTCCCTGGTCGGCGCCGGCATGAAGTCGCACCCCGGAGTCGCAGCGAAGACGTTCGCGACGCTGGAGGCGGCCGGGATCGACGCGCCGGTCATCTCGACCTCGCCGATCAAGATCGCCTGCCACGTCCCGAGCGTCGACGTCGACCGCGCCGTGCAAGCTCTTCATGAGGCGTTCGACCTTGCGTAACGCCCGCATCGGCGTCGTCGGCGCGACGGGCGCGGTCGGCCCGGTCACGCTCGAGCTCCTGCGCGTGCGCGGCTACACGGAGGTCCGCGCGTTCGCATCGGCACGGTCTGCGGGCAAGGACCTCGGCGGCGTCCAGGTGGAAGAGGCCTCACCCGAGGCGCTCGGCGCGGGCGACCTCGACGTGTGCCTGTTCTCGGTCGGAACCGCGCTCTCGCGCGAGCTCGTGCCCCACGCCGTCGCGGGCGGCGCCGTCGCGGTCGACAAGTCGTCCGCCTATCGCCTCGAGGACGGGGTTCCGCTCGTGGTGCCCGAGGTGAACGGCGGGCGCGCAGCCGCGCACAACGGCATCGTCGCGAACCCGAACTGCTGCACGATCCCGCTGACGATGGTGCTCAAGCCGCTGCACGAGGCCGCGGGCCTCGCGCGCGTGCGCGTGAGCACGTATCAGTCGATGTCAGGGGCGGGCGCCGAGCGCATGGAGGAGCTGCGTGCGACTCCGCCCGCGGAGGGTCATCTGGACATGGACTGGGACTTCGACGGCGTCGACTTCGACGAGGAGGCGAAGCTCCGAGCGGAGACGCGCAAGATCCTGGAGCTTCCCGAGCTGCCGATCTCCGTCACGTGCGTCCGCGTTCCCGTCCTGGTCGGGCACACCGAGGCGGCGTGGATCGAGACCCGCGACCACCTCTCCGTCGACGACGCCGTGCAGGTGTTGCGGGAGGCGCCGGGCCTCCGCGTCGAGCCGATGCCACGACCGCGCGACGCGGTGGGTGTCGACGACGTGCTCGTCGGTCGCGTCCGCCGGGACGAGACCGCCGCGAACGGGCTCGCTCTCCTCCTCTCCTGCGACAACCTTCGCAAGGGCGCGGCGTTGAACGCGGTGCAGATCGCCGAGCTCGTCCTCGAGCGCCGCGCAGTCGCCGCCTGAGCTACCCGCTACGCGGCGCTCGGCGCGGTGTGCTCTGACACGAGCGCCTGGGCGAGCTCCTGCTGCGCCTGCACGATGTCGAGGCGGTTCTGCTCGAGCACGAAGCGGGAGGCTTCGCGCTCGCGGAGCTTCTGGCGTTCCAGCACGAGGAGCGCCAGGCGATGCTGGAGCGCACTGCTGCGTTCCGCGCCCGTGGGCCGCAATTCCACATAGCTCACTCTGGCTCGCACACAGACGTCGAGCCACTCTCCGAACGTCCGGATTGGGTGACCCGGCAGTCGGGGTTGGTTCCTGCCAAAACGGCCAGTGGGCTGCGACTGCGAAAAGCCGTACCTTTCGTCGTGCAACAGGGAGGCCGCACCCTGTCGCCGCTCGACTTCTCTCGAGGTCGAGCACGTGCGTCCGGCCGCAGCCGGGCGCGGGGCGGGCACCTCGCAGACCAAACGAGGATGCCCGCCCCCCTGCCTCCGCCGCCCGAGTCACCCTTTCGAGGGTTCAAGAGAGCCGTGCGGCGACGGAGAATTCGAAGTGGGAGTGCGGCCGCCTCCGATTGGTCGGGAGGCGACCGCGCTCTCTGCTATGCCGCCGACTGGCCGGCTGCGTGCGGGAGCAAGCCGTGAAGCTGCGCCCAGCGACTGGCCTCGGTGCGGTTCGCGACGTCGAGCTTGCGATAGATGTTCGACAGGTGGAACTTGACGGTCTGTTCCGTCACCCAGAGCATCTTCGCGAGCTGAGAGTTCGAGTAGCCCTCCGCGACAAGCCGGAGGATCTCGATCTCGCGCTTCGTCAGGCCTGAGGCAGGCCCGTCCGTAGCGATCAGCCCACTGCTCTGCCGGCGCTTGACGCCGGCGTGGTAGATCGAGGTCTCGAACGCCTGGCGGATCGCGGACGCAAGGTCCTCCGAGGCCGCCGTCTTGATGCAGTACATCGTTGCGCCCGCGACGAACGACTTGTCGATGCACACAGGGTCATCCTGTGTGGCCAAGACAACCGAGCGGAGGCCGGGAGCACTTGCCGCGGCATCCCGGAGCAGCTCCGGGCCGTGGCTCGAGCTCTCGAGCGCATCCCACTCGGCGATGAACAGCGCCGGTCGCCATTCGGCGATGAGATCCAGCGCCTCGGCTGGCGACGCAGTCGCGCCCGCCACCCGGATGCCCACCTGGGTCAGCAGACGCTGGAGAGCGTCGACCCAAAGTGGATGGCGGTCCAGGATGACCGCCGTTCTGTCCTCCCCTTGTTCCCTCATCGAAAGGGCCGCCTTTCGGTTGAAATACGAGGGTGTTGCCCGGACATTTGTATCGCAACGAGGGCCGGCGCGCAACTTTTTCGAAGATTCCCGCTGTCCTTTTGGTTAAAACCTCTTCGAACCTACTCCAGATTGACGCGGTACCCTAGGTTGAGAGGGTCTTTGCCGGTACGTCGCCGCCTCGTGTTGTTGCTCCTCCCGCTCGCAGCTTTCGCGGCGGGCGCCGCCTTTGCGGCGCGCGACTCCGTCGGCAGCGAACGGCCGACGCCGGTAACCGCGTGGTCGGCGGACGCGGGGGCGAAACCTCGTCGCCCGGCGCTGCGGTACCTCTTCTGGTCGGGGAGTGGCCAGGCCGCGGCGGCCGCTGCCGGCTGGAACCTACTGGACGTGAGCTCGAAAGAGGAGGCGGACGCGCTTCCGCCACGCACGCGCGGCCTGATGTGGGTCGGGGACTACGACAACAAGCGCTGCGCATGGGAACGATCGGACGCCGAGATCGCTCAGAGAGTGGCGGGAACGAGGGACGATCCGCGCGTTGCCGGGTTTCTGTTTTCCGACGAACCTGATCCATTCGCGTGCCCCAGTGCCCCAACACAGCATCGGGCTCGGTCGCGGCTCATTCACGGCCTCACGGGGAACAAGCTGACCGTTGCGGTGGTCGACTCGAATTCGGGTGCGCAGACACTGAAGCAAATGCCGCTCTGGGCCGGCAGCGCCGACCGCCTGGCGCTCGACCCCTACCCGTGTTATCAGAGCAAGCCTTGCGACTTCGGATGGATCCGCAGCGTCGTGCGGGCAGCCGACGGTGCGCATCTGGCTTACTGGGGCGTTGCGCAGGCGTTCATGAACGACAAGTGGCGCTGGCCGACGCCGAAGGAAGAAGCCCGCATTCTCTCGCTGTGGACGGCCTCGAAGGCATCGGCCGTCACGACGTTCGCCTGGCATTGGGACGGCCACGAACTCTCGAGTCGACCGCGTCTCCTCGACGTGCTGCGCCGCTTCAACGGCGTCACGCAGAAACGCATGGTCGCCGCGTCGCCCGCGACCGAAGTGCATTACGAGTTCACGAGCCCGACGGCGGTCACGTTCGACTGGCGCGACGGCGCGAATGTTCTGCGAGTACGCCGCGGGGCGCGCTGGACGACGATCAGAGCACACACGCCGACGCCGGATCCTTTCTCGTCAGCAGGCCCGTTCAAGGAAGCGAGGGTCAGCGGCCTGAAGCCGGGCAAGTCCTATCGTTACGTCATCGGGTCTGGCCCGGCCGCGACGTTTCACACGCCGCCCACCCGATCCTTTCGGTTCGATGTCGAAGCGGATGTCGGCGATTCCGGCAGTTACTCGCAAGTTGCAACTACACAGGCGCAGATCGCTGCCGACAAACCGTCCTTCGTGCTCGTCCCGGGCGACCTGACATACGGAAACGACCACGGGCAGAGCGCCGTCGACCGGCACTTCAACGACGTGATGGTCTGGAGCCGCGCAGCTGCGTACATGCCGGCCTGGGGCAATCACGAGTGGGACAAGTCGACGGACGACCTGCGGAACTACAAAGGCAGGTTCGCCGTGCCACATCCGCGCGCTGCTGCCGGTGCGCCGAGCGCGGGCTGCTGCGGCGAGGACTGGGGTTGGTTCGACGCAGGGCCGGTTCGCTTCATCTCGTACCCCGAGCCGTACACCAGTGCGACATGGGCGCAGTGGAAGGAGCAGGCGGACGTGGTCATGTCATCCGCCGAGAAGAACCCTCGCATTCGCTTCATCGTCACTTTCGGCCACCGTCCGGCATATTCATCCGGCCATCACCCAGGTGAAACGCAGCTCGCGTCGATTCTCAACGCCTTCGGTGACCGCTATTCGAAGTACGTACTCAATCTCAACGGTCACTCGCACGACTACGAGCGCTTTCAACCGATTCACCACGTCGTGCACGTGACGGCAGCGGGCGGCGGCGCCAGTCTGGAGCCCTGGTCCGGGTCGGACCCGCGGTCGGCGTTCCGCGCGATGCACTTGATTCACCTGCGTATCGATGTGACGAACACACGCATGACGCTGCAGGCGATTTGCGGTCCGTCGACATCCGACGACCAGTTCAAATGCACGCGCGGTCAGATCGTCGATTCGTACGTGATCAACCCGCGCTGACGCCGGCTACGCATCGCTGCGGCGCCGCCTAAGAAGCAGCGCGACCGCCGCAGCGGCTACGGCAAAGACGCCCAGCAATCCGACGCTGCCGGCGAGCTCGTCGACGACCGCCCCGGCAGCGCCGCGCGGAGCCCAACCGCCCCGGGGCTCAGCGGCGGCGGCGCTAGCCGCGGCGGCGGTGTGCGATCGCACAACGGGCGCGCCGAGATCGGACGAGGTCGCGACGCGTTCGAGCAATGCAGCGCTCCTTCCGGCATCCCCTCGGACGCGCGTCTCGATCGCGGGTGGGAGCGGCACGACTCGTTGGACGCGCGAGCCCACGACGTGCGTGCCTGCGCTTGTCGGCACCGACTCGCGATACGCATCCACAGCCGAGGCGTCCGGCGGCGGTTGAGGCGGCGGCTGACGGGCTGCACTCGCGTTGCCGGCGCCCGTTGCGACCACGAAAACGGCGAGAACGGCGCCCGCAAGGCGCGCCCGACCTCGGGAGCTGCTTCCGCCGTCCAATCCGGGCTCCAGACTATTGCGCATGGAGGCCGGACGGATGGGGCGCGCACTCGTCGCTGCAGCCGTGTTCTTCATTGCGCTCGACGGCGGGTCATACACGCTGTCCGCTCGACACACGCTGGCCGTCGGAGTCTGGTGGCTCCTGGCGTGCGCGCTCGCCTTCCGGCTGGGCGAAACGAAGCGGTTGGCTTCCGGAGCCGGTGCCACGCTCGCCGCAGCTCTCTGCTTCGCCGCCGTCGTCGGAGCGTCCGTAACGTGGAGCGTCGACGCCGAAGGCGCCTTTCGCGAATTCGACCGTGCCCTCCTGTACATCGGCGTAGCCGCGCTGGCCGCCTTGACGCCGCGCAGGCGCGTTGTTGTCTGGGCTGACGGCTGCGCCATTGGGATCGCGCTCGTCGCACTGCTCGCGCTGACGAGCCGGTTCTTTCCTTCGCTACTGCCCGCCCATGACCTGCCGCAATTCCTGCCGGGGGTTGCGGAGCGGCTCAGCTATCCCGTGGATTACTGGAACGGTCTCGCGGTGCTCCTCGCGATCGGAGCAGCGCTCGTCCTCCGCGGAGCCGCGGCGGGCTCCCCGGTCGCTAGGGCAGCGGGGGCCGCGGCGTTGCCCGCGATCGTCTGCGCGATCTACCTCACCGCGTCGCGGACCGGCGCCGCGGTGTTGCTGCTCGCGGCGGGCGTCTTCGTCGCGCTCGCAGACGACCGCTGGAGCGCGTTGACGACAACCCTGGTGGCGGCGTTGTCGGCAGCTGCAGCGGTCGGCGTCCTGGTCGACCGCCCCGCTCTCGTCAACGGCCCGACCGGCGGCACGGCCGCCGCAGCGGAAGGTCGCAGCGCGGCTGTCCTGGTCTTTCTGATCTGCGCCGCTGCGGGGCTCGCGAATCTGTTGCTCGCGAAGCGGTTGCCTCGCATCGCACCGGTCAGACCTGCCTATGCGTTGGCAGCCGCGTCGGCCGTCCTGGCAGTCGGCATCGTGTTGATCGTCCACTCGCACCCGCGTGCGAGGCTCGCCGCCTTCACGCGTCCACCGACGCTGGCGACGGTGTCGCAGCCCGACTTCGTCGAATCGCACCTGCTGAGCGCCGGGGGCGGGGGACGTTGGCAATTCTGGGGCGCCGCGCTTCGACAGTTCGAGCATCGCCCTCTCACGGGCACCGGCGCGGGCTCGTACGAGTCCTGGTGGGCGCAGCACGGAACCCTCCCCGTGTTCGTCCGCTACGCCCATTCGCTCTACCTGGAGACGCTCGGCGAGCTTGGCCTCATCGGCTTGATCTCACTCTTGGCGGTCTTGGCCTGCGCAATGGCCTCCGGGGTCGTCGCCCTCGTTCGGAGCCGCGAGGCCGAACGAACGACGATCGCTGCAGTCGTTGCGGCGGCGTCTGCGTACCTCGTAGCAGCCGCCGTCGACTGGATGTGGCAGCTGACGGCCGTGTCGGTCGTCGGCGTGGCATGCCTCGGGCTCCTCGTCGCGAGCGGGTCTCCTCCGGCCACGCCGGTCGCGCGTCGGGCAAGGCGCGTGGTCCTCCGCGGGCTTCTCGTTGTCACGGCCCTCCTCGCAATCGTGTGCGAAGGACTGCCTCTGCTGACCGACGCGCAGATCCGCGCGAGCCAAGCCTCCGTCGCAGTGGGCGACACTGCAGCGGCATACGCGCATGCCCGCCGGGCGGTCGCGCTTCAGCCGTGGGCCGCCTCGCCGTACGTGCAGCTGGCCCTGGTCGACGAGCAGAACCAGGATCTTCGGGCAGCGGCCGCGGCGATCCACGCCGCTCTGCAACGCGACGCGCGCGACTGGCGCTCATGGCTGATCGCCTCGCGCATCGAGACGAAGCTCGGACAGGTCCCCGCGGCGACCCGCAGCCTGAAGCGCGCGGAAAGGCTGAATCCCCGCTCGCCGATCTTCGCAGGCGGCGCGGGCACGGCCCGCTGACCCGATAGGTCCACGAGGAAGCGCCACCTGAGTGACGAATGTCTCGTTCCGAGGCGATCGTCCCATGACTCAAGGCGACTTCTCAATCCACGCCGGCGACGGCGTCGCTCCCGCTCTGTCGGATCGCCAGCTGCGGTCCGAGGCGTTGAAACGCAAGCTCGGCGCATCACCGTGGTGGCGGGATGTCCTTCTGCGTCGCATGCTGGCAGCGGCCGATGTCGCCACCGCCCTCCTCGTCTCGTTGTCGCTCTGGCTCAGCGCCGTCGGCCCGCGTGCCGCCTACCTGACCGCGGTCGCGGCTCCGGTGTGGGTCCTGTTGGCGAAGCTGCATGGTCTCTACGACCGCGATCAGCGAGCGCTTCGCATCCTCACTGCCGAGGAGCTGCCACGTCTTTGCCTTTGGGCATTGAGCATCACGACCGGCATCACCATGCTGCTTGTCGCCCTCGACCCGTCCCACGTCACGCTCGCGATCATCGTCGCCACGTGGCTCGTCACGTGCGCCAGTGCGATCGGGTTACGCGTCGCGGCGCGCTGGCTCTGGCGCGACATCACGCCGCCCGAACGAACGCTGATCGTCGGCGGTGGCTCTCTCGCAGCGGCCGCAGCCAGGAGGCTGGCGCTCTTCGGCGACATTCATCTCCAGATCGTCCATCAATGCGGCCTCGAAGATCTCGAGCTGCTTCGACAAACGTTGCGACGCTATCGCATCGAGCGGATCATCCTCGCGAGCGAGTCGATCGGCGAGTCGGCGATCGCGGGTCTGCTCTCCGCCAGCCGGCAGGAGCGCGTGAAGCTCAGCATTGTCCCCCCGGTCCGAGCGATGTTCGGAACTGCGGTGCAGCTCGACAACGTCGCCGACCTGCCGTTCCTTCAATACAACACGTGGGACGTCTCGCGCTCGACGCTGCTGTTGAAGCGCGCGCTCGATGTCTTCGTTTCGCTCGTCGCGATCGTCGTGCTCCTGCCGGTGGGCGCTCTCATCGCGGCCGCGATCAGGCTCGACACGCCCGGGCCGAT
>JBKOVW010000274.1:0-5300 GCA_046724095.1 Actinomycetota bacterium
AGCACATCCGGTATGGCCGACTCAGGCTGCTTCGGGCTCGGCGAGCTCGTTGGGGTCACGCGCATCGAGATATTCCTCGAAGCGGCGACGGAGAGCCTCGCCCTCGACGGCCAGCACCTCGCGCTGAACGCGGGGCTCGACCCGCACCACGTGAACGGTCGGCTCCCAGCCTCCGTAACAGCGCGCATAGCACTCGGCTTCGCTCAAACTACGCAACCGTCGCATCGACTCAGGGTACGCCGGACCCCGGACGGTTCCTCCTCGAATGAAGGCCAAGGAATTCCGCTATTCGATCGCCCTCGATCCGGCGGGGCGACTCACCGCCGACGGCAAGGCGGAGCTCGTTCTCGACCCGGCCTGGACACCGGAGCACCTGGTGCTCGCCGGGCTCGTGCGTTGCACGCTGCAAAGCCTGCGCTTCCACGCCGCCCGCTCCGAAGTCGACTTCGTCGCAAGCGCGAGCGCCGCCGCCCTCGTGACGAGGCCCGCGCCCGACGAGCGCTACGCCTTCGTCGAGATCGACGTGGACATCGACCTCAGGCTCGAGCCGGTTCCGCCGCCTGTCGCGCTCCGCGAGCTACTGACGCTCGCGGAGCGCGACTGCTTCGTGGGCACGTCGCTGAGGCCGCGCCCGAACTACCGGTGGAGCGTCAACGGCGAAGCTCTATGACGGCTCGCGGTAGCCGAGCCCACCGGGCCCGTAGTACCCGCCGAGCTGGTCGCGGTACTGCATGTCGCGGTACGTGTCCTTGTCGAACTCGGGCGCGTTCTTGATCTGATCCTTCGTGCGGTTCACGAAGACCGTCTCCGTGTCCAGATCGACTTCACGGACGACACCCGCCGGCAACATGACCTTCTTGCCGAAGATCCACGGGCCGGTGTCGACGACGATGAAGCTCTGGCCCACGTCGTAGGTGGCGTCGTCGACCTTGCCGATTCCGCCGTCGAGCGCCTCCACGGAAAAACCAGACAGATTGCGCTGTGAGATGGACGTATCTGTGTACGTCCAAAGGTCGCTGCTCATGATGGAGCCCCCTTTGGTTGGACCTGCTAGGTGCAGGTCCTTCGTACCCGCTCGCGCGCTGGCCTAACGCTCCAGCGGCGCCATTGTGAGCCCGAAACCGCGCAGCTGGCCCCAGTAGAGCTCGGCGGCCTCTCGGTGCCCAGACCAGACGATCGCGCGGCCGGAGTTGTGGATCGTGTCGGCGATCTTCAGGCCGCGCTCGTACGAGACGTTGGGAATCGTCGCCGACAGCGCCGCAGCGACGCCCTGAAACGTGTTGTGGTTGTCGTTCAGGACGATCACGTTCCACGGTGCGCCGAGCCCGGTGCCCGTCCCGCGGTCGATGCGTTCTTTCGTCGCCGGGGACATGGACGAATCGTAGTAGCGTCTCGGATCGTGTCGACCGTTGCGCTCGACATCGAGGCCGTTCGCGCGCGCTTCTCCGCGCTGCAGCAGCCGCTCGCCTTCTTCGACGGGCCGGGCGGCACCCAGGTGCCCGACGAGGTGATCGAGGCCGTCTCGACGTACTACCGCGAGTCGAACGCCAACGTCAGCGGGCCGTATGCGACCAGCCGCCGGACGGAGGCGCTCGTCGCCAGGGCGCGCATGACGGCCGGCGAATTCCTTCGCTGCTCGCTCGACGAGACGATCTTCGGGGCGAACATGACGACGCTCGCGTTCGCGCTGACTCGCACGGCCGGGCGGACATGGAGCGAGGGCGACGAGATCGTCGTCACGAAGCTCGACCACGACGCCAACGTCTCGCCGTGGCTCGAGCTCGCGCACGACAAAGGCTTGACGGTCCACTTCGTCGACATCCACGAGGACACGACGCTCGATCTCGACGACCTGCAGCGCTTCCTGAGCGAGCGGACGCGTGTCGTCGCGTTCCCGGTGGCGTCGAACGCGGTCGGCACTCTGAGCGACGTCCGCCGGATCATCGAGCTCGCGCACGACGCCGGCGCGCTGGCGTGGGCCGATGCCGTGCACTACGGGCCACATGGGCCGATCGACGTCGCCGACTGGGGCGTCGATGTGCTCATCTGCTCGCCGTACAAGTTCTTCGGGCCGCACCTCGGCGTCGCGTTCGGGCGTACGGAGCTGCTGGAGAGCTGGCGCCCCTACAAGGTGCGCCCCGCCGCGAACGTGCCGCTCGGCCACCGCTTCGAGACGGGCACGCTGCCGCACGAGCTGCTCGCCGGCTTCGTCGCGGCCGTCGAGTACATCGAGTCGATCGGCTGGGACGCCATCCAGGCACACGAACGCACGCTCGGCGACCGCTTCCTCGCCGGGTTGCCGGACAACGTCACCCTGTACGGGCTGCCGACGATGGAGGGGCGCGTCGCGACGTTCGCGTTCAACGTCGAGGGCGTTCCCACGCGCGACGCCGCCGCGCGCCTCGGCGACGCCGGCTTCGCCGTGTGGCAGGGCAACTACTACGCGCTCGAGGTCATGAACCGGCTAGGGCTCGGCGACGCGGGCGCCGTGCGCGCCGGCATCGTCCACTACAACACGGCCGAAGAGGTCGACGGCCTGCTCGCCGCAATCGCCGCGCTGTGACACCGGTCGAGCTGCTCCAGCAGCTGATCCGCTTCGACACGACGAATCCGCCCGGCAACGAGGCGGAGTGCATCGGCTACCTGCGCGGCCTGCTCGAGGAGGCCGGCTGTGACGTCGAGCTCTACGCGAAGGAGCCGTCGCGCCCGAACCTGATCTCGCGCCTGGTGGGCCGGGGCGACCGCGCGCCGCTCCTGCTGCAGGGCCATGTCGACGTCGTCACCACGTCCGGCCAGGACTGGACGCGCCCGCCGTTCGGCGGCGAGCTCGTCGACGGCTTCGTCTGGGGCCGCGGCGCCCTCGACATGAAGGGCGGTGTCGCAATGATGGTCTCGGCGTTCCTGCGCGCCGCCCGCGAGCAGACGGCGCTGCCCGGAGACGTCGTGCTCTGCGTCCTCGCGGACGAGGAGAACGGCGGCGACTACGGCGCCAAGTTCCTGGTCGAGCAGCACGCCCACCTGTTCGAGGGCGTGCAGTACTCACTCGGCGAGTTCGGCGGCTTCACGCTGGAGCTGGGCGGCAAGCGCTTCTATCCGATCCAGGTCGCCGAGAAGCAGATCTGCTGGCTGAAGGCGCGCGTGCCGGGGCGCCCGGGTCATGGCGCGATGGTTCACCGCGGTGGGACGATGTCGCGGCTCGGCGAGTTCCTGCGCGATCTCGACCGCAAGCGGATGCCGGTTCACGTCACGCCGGCGGCGCGCGCGCAGATCGAGGCGATGGCGAGCGCGGTCTCACGGCCGCAGCGCGAGGTCCTGCTCGCATTGCTGAAGCCGCGGCTGACCGACCGGGTGCTGCCGCTCCTCGGGGAGCGGGCGCGGACGACCGAACCGCTGCTCCGGAACACCGTCAACGCGACGATCGTCCGCGCGGGCGAGAAGGTGAACGTCGTGCCGGCTTTCGTCGACGTCGAGCTCGACGCGCGTGCCCTGCCCGGCTTCGGCCCCGACGACGTCATCGGCGAGCTGCAGGAGATCGTCGGAGACGACATCGAGCTGGAACTGGTGCGCTACGACGCAGGCCCGCCGGAGCCGCGCCTCGACCAGTTCGAGACGCTCGCGGCGATCATCCGGGAGCTCGATCCGGGCTCCATCCCGGTGCCGCTGCTCCAGGCCGGCGTGACGGACGCGCGGTTCTTCGCGCAGCTCGGCATCCAGAACTACGGCTTCCTGCCCCTGAAGCTGCCGGCCGACTTCCGCTTCACGACGCTCATCCACGCCGCCGACGAGCGCGTGCCGGCCGATGCGATCGAGTTCGGTGCGGAGGCCGTGTTCCGGGCCCTCCAGCGGCTTGGCTGACCTCACGCGCAAGCTCGGCGCTAAGCCCGGCGCCGACGTCCTCGTCTACTTCACGACCAGCACTTCAGAGCTGAACCGGCGCTTCGGCGCGCTCAAGCGGACGCTGGCGCCGGCCGACGGCCTGTGGATCGCGTGGCCGAAGAAGGCCTCGAAGCTCGACACCGACCTCGACTTCGCGACGGTGCAGCAGATCGGCCTGGATGCCGGCCTCGTCGACAACAAGAGCGCAGCAATCGACGACGACTGGCAGGCCGTCCGCTTCGTCTATCGCAGGGCCGACCGGCCTCGGTAGCATCGCCTGGGCCGTGAGCACCTTTCAGCTCGAGCGCCTCGACAACGGCCTGCGCATCCTGACGGCGCCGATGGAGTCGGCGCAATCGGTCACCTGCGCGATCATGCTCGCGGCCGGCTCGCGCTACGAGACGAGGGAAACGAGCGGCATCGCGCACTTCTCCGAGCACATGTTCTTCAAGGGCACGGAGAAGCGTCCGACCGCGCGCGACATCTCCAAGGAGATCGACGCCATCGGCGGCGAGTTCAACGCGTTCACCGGCAAGGAGTACACGGGCTACTACGTGAAGTGCGCCGCGGAGTCGCGCGACGTCGCGCTCGACGTGCTCGTCGACATGCTGCGCAACTCGAAGTTCCAGCCCGACGAGATCGAGCGGGAGAAGGGCGTGATCATCGAGGAGATGAACATGTACTACGACACGCCGCGCGACTTCATCAGCGGCGTGTACGAGGAGCTCCTCTACGGCGACCAGCCGCTCGGCTGGGACATCATCGGCCGGAAGGAGACGATCCGCTCGGCGACGCACGACACGTTCCACTCCTATATCGACCACTGGTACAAGCCGAAGCGGATGGTCGTCGGCATCGGCGGCAACGTCGGCGAGGACCTGCACGAGCGCATTGCCGAGCTTCTCGGCGACCTGCCGCAGGCCGATACCGGCGAGCCGGAGCCCGTCGAGCTGAGCGTCAACGGCGCGTCGCGCGTGAAGGTGCATACGAAGGCGTCCGACCAGGCGCACATCTGCCTCGGCGTCTACAGCTATCCGCTCGAGCATCCCGACCGGTACGTGCTGCAGGTGCTGTCCACCGTGCTCGGCGGCGGGATGTCGTCGCGCCTCTTCACCGAGGTGCGCGAGCGGCGCGGCCTGGCGTACTACGTCTACGGCCTGAACCACAGCTACACGGACGCCGGCACGCTCTACGCGCAGGCCGGCGTCGACATCAACCGCATCGACGATGCCATCTCGACCGTCGCGAAGGAGCTGCGCACGATCGCGGAGGAGTCGGTGCCAGAGGACGAGCTCGCCAAGGCGAAGAGCTTTGCGAAGGGACGCTTCGTTCTCCAGCTCGAGACGTCGCAGGGGCTGGTCATGTTCGGCCTCCGCCGCGAGGTGCTCGAGAGCAGGACGCCCGATCCAGAGGAGATCATGGCC
>JBKOVW010000402.1:0-4639 GCA_046724095.1 Actinomycetota bacterium
GGATACACCACCTTGTCGCCGACTTTGTACAAGCCCGCCCCTTTCCGTCCTTATGTGACCGCGAAGCCGGCGGGGTTCTTCCGCCGGCCGAGGTGGACCAGTCTACCAAAAGACGCTGGAAATGGCCACTTTTCGACCAAATTCCCTGCTAACCAGGGCTTTCCCGGAGGAGCGGGGCGCACAGGGCGAGGACAACGGCCATGGAGCAGAGGAAGAGGAACCCGCCCCGGAGGCTGGAGGCGCTCGAGACCGCCCCGATCAGGGGCGGGCCGACCAGGAAGCCGAGGTAGCCGAGGATGGCGACCGTCGACAGCGCGGAGCCGCGTCCGCCCGCCCCGCCGAGGCGTCCGGCGACGCCGAACAGCGTCGGCGCCGACAGGGCGAGGCCGCCGCCGGCGATGACGAAGCCGGCCAGAGCGACCAGCGAGTGCTGCGCCGTCGCCGAGACGACCAGCCCAGCGGCAGCGGCGACACCGGCAAAGAGCATGCGCACCGCGACGGACGGCCCCTGGACTCTCTGCGACAGCAGCCGGCCACTCGCCATCGCCGCGGCGAAGAGGCCGGGGCCGAGGCCGCTGATCGCCGGCCCGGAATCGAGCGTGCGCTCGAGGAACAACGCGCTCCAGCCCTCGAGCCCGCTCTCGACGAGGAACGCGACGGCGAGGACGCCCCCCACAACGAGCAGCGGGCGCGCGAGCCGCGCCCGGCGTTGCGCCGGCTCGGGCGGTGTCGACGGCGCGAGGTTGACCAGAGCTGTCAGGAGCACCACCGCCGCGACGCCGCCGAGGATCCACGCGGGATGCGCGCCCGCGCGCCGGAGGAGTCCCGCGCCGACGCCGCCACACAGAACGCCGATGGAGAAGCCCGCATGCAGTCCGTCCATCACCCGCACGCCGTGGCGCGCTTCGATTGTCGCAGCCTGCGCGTTGATGGCGACGTCGAGCGCGCCGGTGCCGACGCCCACGAACGCGAGCGACAGGTAGAGCGCCGGCAGGGAATGCGCCAGTCCCGGGAACGCGACAGCGATCCCGAAGGCCGTGAGCGCGACCGGCACGAGCCGTGCGCCGAAGAGGTCCGCGAGACGTCCGGCCGCGAGCATCGACGGCAGTGACGCAACCGCGACGCACAGCAGCGCGAGGCCGAGCTGAGCCTCGCTTGCGCCGGTCTGCCGCTGGATCGCGGGCAGGCAGGCAGCCCAGGACCCCCAATAGAGACCGAAGACCGCGAAGGCCGCGGCGAGCCGTCTAGCGCGGCTCAGAGTTGTAGATACCGATCGACGAGGTTGTGCTCCTGCAGCCGGCGGAGCCCCTCGCGGATCTCGCGGGCGCGGACGCTGCCGACGCCGCCGATCGCTTCGAGGTCGCGCTGCGACGCGCGGATGATCGCCTCGAGGTCGCCAAGATCGGCGACGACTTTCTTGACGACCTGCTCCGGCAACCGCGGTATGTGCGAGAGGATCCTGTACCCGCGCGGCGCGACCGAGTGGTCGAGCGGGTTGACGTCGCGCGGATAGCCGAGCAGCTCGGCAATCCGCTCCGACTCGAGCAGCTGGCGGTACGGCAGGGCGTGCAGCCCCTCGAGCGCAAGCTCCGCGTGCGGCCCCGCGCCGGAAGCGTGGTAGTCGTGCACGACGGCGGAGCGCTCGACCGGCACCTCGCCGACGAGCTCGTGCAGCTGCATGCGGATCAGCCGCGCTTCGGCGCCCAGCTCGACGCAGTCGCGGTCGATCTCCGCCGCCATTCGCGTTGTCATCTCCGCGCGCTGCAGCACGATGAGCACATCGTCGAGCACGACGGCGTTCTGGAACTCCAGCGCGGTCAGCCGCGTCAGCACCTGGTCGAGCCGCTGCCGGTACGTCTCGAGCGTCGCAAGCGCCTGGTTCGTCTTCGCGAGCACCTCCGGCACGGGATCGAGCTGGTAGCGCGCCTGCCCGACGTAGACGGAGATCGTCGAGCGCTGCTGCGAGATCGAGACGACGAGCGCGCCGGTCTGCTTCGCGACGCGCTCGGCTGTCCGGTGGCGCGTCCCGGTCTCGGCCGACGGGATCGTCGGATCCGGCATCAGCTGCACGTTCGCGTAGGCGATCTTCGTCAGGGTCGGGTTGACGATGATCGCGCCGTCCATCTTCGCGAGCTCGTAGAGGAACTGCGGCGTGAACGGCTGGTCGAGCCGCATCCCGCCGGAGTAGAGGAAGGAGAGCTCGGCCGGATCCCCCACCACGATCAGCGCGCCCTCGCGCGAGCGAATGACGTCGTCGATCGCCTGTCGCAGCTCGGTGCCCGGCGCGATGCGCTCGAGCGCACCGAGCAGCTGCGGATCACGCCGCGGATCGTCCTCCGAGGGCGTCCGCGTGAAGCCCAGCGCGGCGGCGGCTTGTGACTCTGGCATCGAATCGCCTAGTTTGCCATGTCAACCTGCGAGCTCAGGCTCGGCGGCGGGCGCAGCCTCGCTCCGGCCGATTGTTGCGGTCACGAGCCCGATGAGGATGCAGCCTGCGCCCGCGAGCTGCAACCACGAAGGAGACTCGTTCACGATCAGCGCCGCGAAGATGACGGAGCAGACGGGCTGGAACGTCAGCAGGATCGACGTCGTCACCGCGGGCAGCCGGGGCAGCGAGGTCGAGATCAGGAGCCAGCCGAGCACCTGCGACGACAGCGCGAGCAGGATCAGCCAGCCGATCGCCGCCCAGGAGGGCGTCAGGTCGAGGTCGCCGACGACTTCGCCGATCGCGAGGCAGCCGATCGCCGAGGCGAACGTCGCGGTGAACAACGGGCCGGCCGGGCGCCTCAGGTCGCGTCTGCCTTCACGCAGCGCCAGCAGAAAGCCGGCGTATGCGAGGCCCGTCAGCAGCCCGTAGAGGACGCCGAGGCCCGGGTTCGATCCGTACGCCGCGCTCTCGAGCACGCCGGAGATCAGCAGGACGCCGAACGCCACGACCGGTATGGCCGCCAGCGACGAGCGGTGCGGCCGCTCGCCGAGGATCGCCCAGGCGAGCAGTCCGACGAGCACGACCTGCGTGTTGCCGAGGACGGTCGCGAGGCCCGCGCCCACCTGCTCGATGCCGTTGTGCCAGAGGATCAGGTCGGCGGCGAAGAACGCACCGGCGACCCAGGCGAGCGTGACGGCGCGTCGCGAAGGCCGGCCGTACCGGTGCGTCTCGCGTCGCGCCAACAGCCATAGCGGCGGGATCGCGAAGGCGCACCGGTAGAACGCGCCGGTCGAGGCTGACACGTGCGAGAGGCGGAAGAGAATGCCGGAGAAGGCAATCGCCACCGCACCGACGAGGACGGCCAGCACAGGCCTCTGGCCGACGCCGCGCCACACATGTCAGACGCTAGCGGCTAGGGCCCGTATCCACCTGGATAGCCACTGGTGGTGGTCGGGGGTGGTGCCGACGGGGCGGCGGCGGAAACGGTCGCCACGCGCCAGACACCGACGTCCTTGAAGCCGTTGCCCTTCACATCGCCGCGCGCCTTGTCCTCGACGAACGTGTAGAGCGGGCCACCGCGATACGCGACCTGGCGCCGACCGTCGGGCCGCTTGACGACACTCAGGTGGGCGACGCCGGTGGCGACAGCGCCCTTCGCGATCGTCAAGGGCTTCCACAGCGACAGGCACGTCTTCGTGCAGATGAACCTGCCGTTGCGCTCGACGCTCAGGCTGTACAGGGACATGCCTTTGCGGTTGACGAGGATCTTCTTTCCGAGCGTGCTGTTCGTTGCGGTCATCACGACGCGAACGTGCGTAGCTCCGCTCGCGCGTACTGCATAGAGCGCGGCGATCGAACCGATCACCGCGACAGCTGCGATGAGTGCCCCCAGACGAACTGTTGCGGCTCTTTGCATCTGAGCCTCCTGGGCTTGGAGTTGATTGTGTTCTCCAAGCTGTACGCACACGTCGAGGCATTGGATTGACGAACGACGCGTCGGGATCTAGACGAGCGCCGCCGAGACGGCCTTGGCGAGCGTGTCCGTCTTCGCGGGAGTGATCACGTGCCTGATCCCGAGCTTCGCGCACTCTTCGAGCCGACGCTCGGCCTGCGCGGCCTGGCGTAGCCGTCCCGTCAGCCCGATCTCGCCGAACGCCGCGAGGCCATCCTTCGTCGGCGTCCCCTTCGCGGCCGAGGCGATCGCAAGCGCGATTGCGAGGTCGGCGCCGGGCTCGTCGATGCGCACGCCGCCCGCGACGTTGACGAACACGTCGGCGGTCCCCAGCGCGACGCGCGCGTGCCGGCCGAGCACCGCGACGATCATGGCCAGCCGTTTGGGATCGACGCCCGTTGCAACGCGGCGCGGCATGGCGAGGTCGGTCGGCGCGACGAGCGCCTGAATCTCGAGCAGGATCGGACGGGTTCCCTCGAGGGCGCACGCGACGGCCGAGCCGATCTCGCTTCCCGCGGAGCGGCCGAACACCTCCGAGGGATCGGGCACGCCGACGAGACCGGCGCCGGTCATCTCGAACACGCCCAGCTCGTTCGTCGAGCCGAAGCGGTTCTTCGTCGCCCGCAGCACTCTGTGCGCGTGGTACCGGTCGCCCTCGAACTGCAGCACGCAGTCGACGAGGTGCTCGAGCACGCGCGGGCCGGCGACCGATCCGTCCTTCGTGACGTGACCGACGAGGATCGTCGCGACACCGAGCT
>JBKOVW010000101.1:0-6857 GCA_046724095.1 Actinomycetota bacterium
GTCGCGCTTCGCCGCACCCGCCGTCCGGCCGAAGTAGTCGAACGCGACGGCCGCGTACCCGCGCTCGGCGAAGCGCAGGGCGAGCTCCTCGTAGAAGCGGTAGAGGCCGCGCACGTCAGGGAGGATGACGACGCCGACCTCCGCCGGCTCGTCGGGCGCCGTCGCGAACGCGGCGAAGCTGTTCCCGTCGGCCGCCTGCAGCGTCACGTCCTCGTGCGACACGGCCGCGCCGCGGATGACCGGGATCGGCGGCGAGGAGTCGCGGTCGAAGCACATGGGTCGGCAGCCTACGATGCGTGCGGTGTTCCTCGCCGCACCACCCGCGCCACCTGCGGGGCATCCCGCAGCCGTCGCGTCGTGCTGCGGAGAGGTCGCGCCGTCACGGGGCTGCAGGCGTGCGTTATGGACGCTCGACGGTGGACGCACATGGCGCGGCTTCGCCCATCGTTTCGACGCCGACTTTGCGACCCCGAACTCGGGCTTAGGGTCCCGTGTCGGCCGCTTTGAGTTCGTGCGCGGCCTGTTCGCAACTCATGACGGCGGGGTCTCATGGGAGAGCCGTCGCAGCCCATGCCCGGGAACAGCCTCGTTCTCAGCCGCAATCGATCTCGTGACGCCTCGGCTCGCCTGGGTCATCTGCGTCGGGCAGCCGGCCACCGCAGAGCAGAAGAAGCTGGTTTCAGAACGACAGACGGCGGCGACCATTGGACCGAGCGCCCCGACGTAGCCGAGCCCGGTCGACTTCGGCGGTGGCGGAGCGGCCTTCTCAGGCGGACGCGGGTTCGTCTTCCTCGGCCGTGGCGGCGCCAGCCCGGCCAGGCGTTGAGGACCACCGATTACGGCCGCAACTGGGTCGTCGTCCACCACTGGCCGTAAAGACGCCAGAGGGCCGAAACCCCGAGTAGGGCTAGCCGCACTGCCCAGCGAGCGCGCCGGGCCTAGCCTGGCTGTATGAGCGTGGCGCCCCTCCATCGAACTGCTTCCTCTCCCCACCGCGGCTCGGTCGAGGTCGCCACGCTCGCCGCTCTCTACGCGATCTACGAGGTCGTGCGCGGCCAGAGTCACGCGACGGTCGCCGCCGCACGCGCGAACACGGACTGGATCGTCCACCTCGAGCAGCACCTCCACGTATTCGGCGAGCGCGCCGTCCAGCATGCCGCCGACGCCGTGCCGGGCGCGCCCACGCTGCTCGGGATCGCCTACATCGCGCTGCACTTCCTCGGCACCACCGCCTTCCTCGTCTGGCTCTACCGTCGGCACCGCCAACACTTCGCGATCGTCCGGAACACGCTGATCGCCGCGACCGGCATCGCGCTGACGCTGTACGTCGTCTTCCCCGCGGCTCCGCCGCGACTGGCCGCGCTCGGCTTCACCGACACGGTCTCGAAGCACGCGGGGGTCAACCTCAGCTCCGACGTCCTCGGGAGCCTCTACAACCCGTTCGCCGCGGTGCCGAGCCTGCACTTCGGCTACGCCCTGCTCGTCGGCGTCACGATCGCGGCGATCGCGCGCCGCCCGGTCGTCCGCGTGCTGGCGCTCTCCTATCCGCTCGTGATGCTGCTCGTGATCGTGGCCACCGGCAACCACTTCTTCTTCGACGCGGCCGGCGGCGCGCTGGCGATCGGCGCCGGCTACCTCATCGCGACCTGGCTCGGTTCCGCCAGGCGCGAATCGCGGCGACGAACTGCTGCGGGATCCGCCGCCTTGCAGTCCTGAGCGCCTCGCGCAGCGCGGCGTCAGCGCCGTCGAACACGCCCGGACCGTGGCCGCAGAGGATCACGTCCGGATGAACGTCGAGCCGCGGCGGCCGTAGGCGTAGCAGCGGGTGCACGGCCAGACGCTCGCCATCCGCGCGGTAGTAGCGCGCCGTGCCGAGCGCATCCGCACAGACGAGCACGCGCCTGTCGTCCCACCACAGCGCGACTTCGTGCCGGCTGATCCCGATGAAGACGAACGGCGGGATCGGCGCGCGCGGGAGCGCCACGTGCCGCACGCCCAGGCGCCGGGCGATCTCAGCACAGTCGCGGTTGTGGCGATCGAGCAGCTGAATGACGCCGACCACGCTCTCGAGGTCGCCGACGCGCGGGTTGTCCACCGGATCGACGAGCCATGTGCCGCTCTCCGTCACGAGCGCATGCGACGCGCGCTCGAGGAATTCGTCCTCGACCCACTCCTCTACGGGAACCACGACTCGGCCCAACGGTCCACGCGCGGGAAACCTTTCGAACGTGCGTCGGCGATCAGCGCCTCGACGTCGTACGGAATGCTTCGGAACTCGACCGCCAGCGTCTCGTCGTCCACGAGCGCGTACTCGCACCGGCGGGCTGTGCCGATCGCGCCGACGCAAAACCACAGCGTCCGGTCGAAGCGTCGCAGCCACTGCTGATGGACGTGGCCGGCAGCAACCGCGTCGGCGTCCACGGGTGGAATGGTGTCCGCGTCCGGCAGGACGACGTCGTCGAGGGAGGTCGGTGTCGCGTGGCAGCAGAGCACACGCCCCGTCTTCACGGTTGGAGCGAAGCCGCGCAGGAACGCGAGGCCGTCGTCGCCGAGCTGCTCGCGCGACCAGTGCGCGGTCTCGAGCACGCGCTCGTCGGGCTCCTCGTTGCCGAAGTCGAGCGCGACGAGGAGGTGATCCGAGTTCCCGTAGACGCACGGGCAGCCGAGCTCCTGGAGGAGCTCGACGCACTCGCGCGGCTGCGGGCCTCCCTGCGCGACGTCCCCGAGCGCGAGGATCAGGTCCGGCTTACCACGTGCCTCCAGATCGGCGAGGGCGGCGCGGAACGCGACCGCGTTCCCGTGCATGTCGGAGAGGAGGGCGACGCGCACACCGGCACGCTATAGCCCGCGAGCTCGGCCGCCACCTCAGCGTCGGGCACGTACAGCCGCGCTGGATACGCGTGCGACGCGCGCCAGCCGCCTTCCGTCTCGAGCACGTGGCCCCAGAGGACGACCTCCCCCAGGATGCGGCAGAGCGTTCCCGGCTCGTCGCGGCCGCGCGCGTATGAGAGCGCGTCAACCGGATCGCGGGCGGCGTGGAAGCCGCAGTTGCACTCCGCGCCGGGCACCGGATGCGGTCCGATCTCGGCGGCGAAGGGATCGTCGTCGCGCCGGCACTCGGCGACGAGCGGCTCGCCCAGCGGCCAGGCGAGGTCGTGCAGGACGGACCCGAGCCGAAGACCGCCGGACGTCTCGCGGACGACCCATGCACGCCACCCCGTGATCGGGCGGCTGCGCTCGCGAATGACTCGCCCGGTCTCCATCAGCTCGTCCTCGCGAGGCGCCGGTCGGCGGGTTGGATGACCTCGTCGACGATGCCGTACGCGACCGCTTCGTCCGGTGTCATGAACCGGTCGCGGTCGATGTCCTTCATCACCTGCTCGAGCGGCTGGCCGGAGTGACGGGCGATGATCTCCGCCATCCGCCTCGTCATCTCGAGGATCTCCTTCGCGGCGATCTGGATGTCAGCGGGCGAGCCGCGGAAGCCGCCGGAGCCCTGGTGGATCATCACCTTGGCGTTCGGCAGCACGTACCGCTTGCCGGGCGCGCCGCCGGAGAGGATCATTGCCGCCGCCGACATCCCCATCCCGGTGCAGATCGTCTGCACGTCGGGGCGGACGTACTGCATCGCGTCGTAGATCGACATGCCCGCGTACGACGACCCGCCGGGGGAGTTGATGTAGAGCGAGATGTCCTTGTCGGGATCCTCCGACTCGAGGAAGAGCAGCTGCGCCGTGATGACGTTGGCGATCCCGTCCTCCACCTCCTGGCCGAGGAAGACGATGCGCTCGCGGAGCAGGCGCGAGTAGATGTCGAAGGAGCGTTCGTAGCGGCCGTCCTGCTCCACGACCATGGGTATCAGCGACATCGAAAGCCTCCTGTAAAGTGCAACCTGTCGGTTGCGCCAGAGTATACGCAACCTCACGGTTGCGGATTGGAGGAGTCGTGGAAGTGACCCGCGAGATCGTGTTTCCCGTCCCGCCCGACGAGGTCTGGGAGGCCCTGACGGATCCGGAGCAGCTCGAGGAGTGGTTCGCCAACGACGTCGAGCTCGACCCGACCGAGGGCGGCGAGGGCGTGTTCCGCTGGGACGACGGCGAGGAGCGGCACGCGACCGTCGTCGAGGCGACTCCGAGCGAGCGGCTCGTGCTCGACTGGGACGACGAGGGCACGGTCGAGCTGACGCTCGAGGAGGTCGAGGAAGGGACGCGTCTGCTCGTGCGCGAGTCGACGCCGGAGTTCTCGACGGCGCTCGCCCTGCGGGCGATGGCCTTGAGCTACGTGTGAACGACCCGACCGGGCGCGTCTTCGACGCGCTGGCCGACCCCAACCGGCGCTACGTCGTCCAGGCGCTCGCCGGGCGCGAGACGGCGACCGCGACCGAGCTCGCGGCCGAGCTCCCGGTCACGCGGCAGGCCGTCGCGAAGCATCTCGCCGCGCTGAACGAGGCGGGGCTCGTCGAGAGCCGGCGCGAGGGACGCGAGACCCGCTACGAGCTGACGCCGGGGCCGCTGGCTGCGGCGATGGACTGGATGGCAGGCGTCGGCGCGGAGTGGGACTCCCGCCTCGCACGCCTCACCAAACACCTCACCGGCGGATCCCCCAGGCGTGAAGGCGGCCCTCGGCGCCAGGGATGAAGCGGTTCAGCTCGTCGAGCAGGTCGCCGGGCTGGGCAATCGAGTAGGCGCGCCGCGCGACGTAGTGGCGGAGCGCGCAGTCGACGGCCTCATCGTCGCCGAGAGAGCGCAGCGCCTTCACGCCCTCGCCGTAGACGCCGTAGAAGTACCAGCTCGGGTGCCGGTCCCAGTACGTCATCGGCGCGCCCACGTGCCTCGCCGCGAACTCCGGCACCGATTGCACGGGCGGAAACTCCCGCGACCCGAGCCGAACCTGGCTCCAGGTGGCGAGCGTCTCGTCGAGCCACGGATCGCGGGCCTGGTCGTTGCCGACGAGGGAGTAGAACCACTGATGCGCCGTCTCGTGGTTGACGATCAGACGGTCGAAGCGACTCTGTCCGATGAACGACAACATCGGATACTCGATTCCGACCGTGCCGAGATCCGGTGGGACGACAAGCGTGTACGAGCGCCAGGGATACGGCCCATAGAGCGCGGACAGCGACCGCAGCGCGCGGCTCGCCTCCGCGAGCAAGGCTCCGGCCTGCCGTTTCGTCAGCTTCGTCGAGGCGACACGCACGGTGACGGCGCCGGCATGCGCGCTCTGCATCCGGAAGTGGCCGATTGCGAGCGCAACGTCGCGCACCGCGCGAGCCTTGAAGCGGTTGCCGCCGTACCGAACACCAGTCGCGACGACGGCGAAGCCGCGCGGCGCGGCGACACGAACGTCGAAGTCCGCCGCGGGCGTGGCCGCGCTCTCCGCGAGGATGCGTGCCGGCGGATCGAGCAGCCACCCGCGCCGGTCGTCCCACGCGAGCAGCGGTAGAAAGGTTCCGAGGCGGATGCCGTCGCCGAACCGCGCGATCCGGTCGAGGTGCGTGCGCGGCATCCGCAGGCGCCACGGAACCGTGACGGTGACGCGCGAGCCCGCGCCGAGCGTACGGCCGAGGTGCACGATCAGCGTGGTGGGGTTCGGGCGTGTGAGCTTGAGCCTTCCGACGGGTCCTGCGTCGAGCCGCGAGCCGGAGCGCAGCTGCGTCGGCCCGTTCGGCCACAGCCGGAAGACGAGCCGGTCGGTCGCCCGGTTCGGCGTGAAGGTGACGACGACGCGTCCGCTGACGCTTCGAAACGAACGGGCGACGCGAACCGTGGCGACATAGCGCGGACGATCCGGTGCCGGCGCGGCGAGCGGCGGTGGAAGAGGACACGTCGCGAACACCTGGCACATCGTGCCTGAGCGAGAATCGCGCGATGGAACGCCGCCGGGTGGGCGCGACCAGCGTCGAGATCTCGCGCCTTGCGCTCGGCTGCGGCAACTTCGGCGGCATCGGCTCGGCTCCCGCATTCTTCGGCCAGGGCGAGACCGAGGAGCAGGCGTTCGAGCTGATGGACGCCGCGTGGTCGCTCGGGATGCGCACGTTCGACACGGCGGACGCGTACGGCGGCGGGCGCAGCGAGAGATGGATCGGCACGTGGATGACGAGCCGCGGCAACCGTCCGGAGATCGTCACGAAGACCTTCAACCCGATGGACGAGGGCGCGGACAGCGGGCTCTCGCGCGGACGCATGACACGGCAGCTCGAGTCGAGCCTGGATCGGCTCGGCGTCGATTACGTCGACGTCTACCTTGCACACGAGTTCGACCCCGACACGCCGCTCGACCAGGTCGCGGGGACGTTCGAGGGCCTGCGCGACATCGGCTTGATCAAGGCGTGGGGAGTGAGCAACTTCGACGCTCAGCAGCTCCGTCACCTGTACGAGCACGGACGCCCGGCGATCCTGCAGAACGCCTACAACCTGCTCGAGCGCGGAGACGAGCACGACGTGATCGGGCTCTGCGGCGAGCTCGGCATCTCGTACACGGCGTTCGGCCCGCTCGCAGGGGGATTGCTCGCCGGCAAGTACCGAAGCCCCGACGACCGGCCCGTGGACTCACGGCTCGCGCTGCGCCCCGAGCCGTACGAAGCGCTGCTGACGGAGAAGACGTTCACCGGGCTCACACGGTTCGCCGCGGCCGCGGACGAGCGCGGCGTGTCGCCGTCGACCCTCGCTCTGGCGTGGCTGCTCGCGCAGCCCGCCGTTACGGCGGTCGTCGTCGGGCCGCGGAAGCAGCAGCACATCGGCCTCGCCGTACGCGCCCTCGACGTACATCTCTCGCGCGCCGACGCGGACGCACTCGCGCAGCTGTTCTAGGGCGCGAGCCGCTCGACGCGCCAGCCGTCGCCGTCGCGCGCATAGCGC
>JBKOVW010000290.1:0-4133 GCA_046724095.1 Actinomycetota bacterium
CACGACGACTTTGCGCCCCTGAAGACCGACCGCAGGCCCGGCCCGAGCAAGGCGGACATCCTCGGGGAGGACTTCGATCAGCGCATCGAGGACTTCGTCCGGCGCTCGATCACGAGCTCGTTCGCGCCCGGGAGGCCGCAGGAGAAGGCGAAGGGCTTCTGGTCGCGCTTCCGGCGCGGCTGAGTCAGCGCGCCGTCGTCACCCTCGCGGCGTAGGCCGCGGACGACGTTCCGTGCTCGGGCAGGTAGACGTCCAGGAAGACGTATGTCCCGCGACGCGTGCGATTCCGGAACGCAACGCTCTCCGGACGGTCCCCGTCGTTACCGCTCCCGCCGAGCAGGTGCTTGCGGCGCGCGGATCCTGTGACGAGCACGGACGGCGTCGTTGCGTTCCAC
Source organism: Actinomycetota bacterium (assembly GCA_046724095.1). Lineage (GTDB taxonomy): Bacteria > Actinomycetota > Thermoleophilia > Gaiellales > Gaiellaceae > 3-1-20CM-4-69-9. Next base: position 396 of record JBKOVW010000290.1, read on the forward strand.
AGCTCGACGTCTGCGTCCCCCGACAGCGTCACGCGGATCGCCACGCGGCGCCACGCGGGAACCCAGACGCGGTAGACGTCCTCGGGATCCTCGGAGGCGTCGAGCCTGGCGCTGAGCGTCGCGCCGCCGTGACCAGGCGACGTCAAAGCCGGCGCGGCGTTGCGGAAGAGCTTTCCGGCGACGACCTCGTAGACGTCGTCGTTCGGCTCGTCCGGGTCGACGGCCGGCGCAGCCGCCGAGAGCGCGGCCGGCACGTTCAACAGGCCCCAGCCGCTGTCCCGGTCGAAGCCGGGCGTGCCGATGTCGGTCGCCGACCGGCGCATCAGGTCGAACAGCTGCGTCACGTCGAGCTCCGGCCGGCGTGTCCACACCCACGCCGCCGCACCTGCGACCAGCGGCGACGAGAAGCTCGTGCCGTCTGCAGACGCGTACCCCAACGAGCTCACCCACGTCGGCACCGCGACCGGGATGTTGTCGCCCGGCGCCGCGAGGTCGAGCGCGAGCGACCTGTTCGAGAAGGACGACGAGTGGTTGTGCTCATCCGTTGCCCCCACCGTCAGCACGTGAGGAAGCGCCGCCGGGGAATGAGGCACGTTGCCCTCGAGGAAGTCGTTACCGGCGGCCGCGACGACGAGCGAGCCCGTGCCGAACGCGACGTCGATCTCGTCCGCGAGCAACTGGTCGTAGCCGTCGAAGCCGAAGCTCATGTTGATCACGCTCGGGCCGACGTCGAGCGCCCGCTCGATCCCCTGGATGACGTCGCTGACGTACATCGGCCCCGTGTCCCACTCGTCGAGCGCGACCTGCGGATAGATGCCGACGAGGCCGATGCCGTTCTCCGGCGCGGCCGCGACCGAACTGACGGCGGTGCCGTGGGCCTCCTCCTCCGCGCCGACGGTCGCCTGCGCGTTGAGGAGCGTCGTGTTCGGCCGTCCGGCAAACTCGTGATGGCCGACGTCGAGGCCGCTGTCGATCACGGTGACGCGCTTGCCCGGACCCGGTGGCTCGACGCGATCTGCGCCGACCGCCGCGCGCCACCACTCGAGGCCCGCGAACGGCTCCGCGGCCGCGCGCTGCGGCGTCACCTCGCGGTCGGCCTCGACCGCGAGCGGATGCAACCCGAGCGCGCCCCGCCGAGCGAGCGCGCTCGGGAGACGCCAGATACCGAGCCGCGGCGACACGAGCGTTGCGCCCGGCACGCGCCGGCCGCGCGGCAACTGGACGAGCGCGTACGCGTGGCCGCGCAGGCCCATCAACTCGACGACGCCGGGCGTCGTCCGTGCAGCCTGGAGCTTTCCCGCCCCGGCGGGCGGGACGAGGACAAGAGCAGCAAGCGCCGCTGCGAAGACCCCTACGCGCCGCACGGGGTCACCGTAGACGGGTTGTCGGCCGGCGACTACCCCCTTTTGCGCAACCAGCGAGCGCCCTCGACGGCGGCGGCCACCGACGCGGCGATCCCAAACGCGACCAGCAGTGCGTACAGCGGGTGATCGCGAAAGACACGCCCGCCGAGATAGCCGAGCAGGGCGCCGTAGATCGCCCAGAGGACGGCGGCGACGAAGATGAAGGGCACGAAGCGCATCAGCCACCGCATGTGGACGAGACCCGCCGTGAACGTCGTCGCCGTGCGTCCGCCAGGGACGAAGCGCGCGACGATCAGCACGTAGCTGCCGCGCTCCTTGAGGAAGCTACGAGCCCAGTCGAGCCTCCCCTGTGCGCGCTCGCCGCTGAAGAAACGGTCGACCACGGGCTGCCCGACCCAGCGGCCGAGCGCGTACGCCGTGTTGTCGCCGACGAACGCGCCGGCTGCGCCGACCGCGATCACCGCAGGCAGCGAGAGCTGCCCGCGTGCCGCCTGGATGCCGCATACGATCATCGCCGTCTCACTCGGAAATGCCGGGAAGACGGCATCGCCGACGCAGATGCCGAACAGCAGCGGATACGTCCACACCGACCCGGTCAGCAGGTCGATCAGGTTGTTGAGAAAAGCGACCGTCACGAGCGGATTTTCCGCAGCTCGACCGCGCGCGTGTGTTGACGGAATCCGACGCGCTCGTACAAGGCGCGCGCGGGAGCCTCGGTCGCGTAGACGACGGCGCTTCGGGCACCGACATCGCGAAGGCGCCGCAGCGCATACGTGCAGACGGCAGCGCCGAGCCCGCGGCGACGGAAGGCGGGATGCGTCCCGACGGGCTCGAGCTCGCCCACGCCGTTCGCGTCGTCGTACCAGCAGAGGACGTAGGCTGCGAACGTCCCGTCGGGCGCCTCGACCACGCAGTCGAGATCTGCGCGGTAGGGCCAGGTCTCGGTCACGCGACGGTAGACCTCGGGGGTCACCCTCGACGGCGCCCACACCGCCCGGTGCACCGCCACGCGCTCGAGGAAGTCCTCGGGCTCGACGGTGCGCAGCGCGAAGCCCTCCGGCAGCTCCGGCTCTTGCAGCTCGTCGAGCTCGCGAACGTAGTACGTGAACGCCTTCTCGCCCGCTTCGTAGGCGTCGACGCGCTCGCCCTCGAGCACGTAGGTGCTCAGCAGGTCACCTTCGGCTTCGCCCTCGAACCACGCGAGCACGTCCTCCTCGATGTCTCGCCGGTCCGGATGCACGGCATAGTCGAGCGTCGCGGGCGGCTGAAGCCAGGCCCACGCGACGCAACGCTCGCCGTCGAGCCAGAGCCGGCGCTTCGCAGGGGGACGGTGCACCCACCATGCGAGGTCGCCGACGTGGATCTGGACGCGAGGCCCGGCCAGCGACCAGAGCTCCTGCTGGAGCGCCTGCATACGCCGCAGATCGTGATCCGTCTCGTATGGTCGCGCGCGTATGGACAAGCAGTTCCTGCCGCTGGACGGCGTGCGGGTCGTCGACGTGACGAGCTCGTTGGCCGGGCCCTACTGTACGGAGATCCTCGCAGCGCTCGGCGCCGACGTCGTCAAGGTCGAGCACCCGCAGCGAGGCGACGAGGCCCGCGCGTGGGGACCCCCGTTCTGGGAGGACGCCAGCGTCATGTTCTACGCGGCGAATCTCGGCAAGCGCTCGCTTGCGCTCGACGTGAAGCGCGGGCGTGACGTTTTGTTGCGGCTCATCGACGCTGCGGACGTCTTCCTCCAGAGCCTCCGGCCGGGAACGGCACAACGGCTCGGCTTCGGCGCCGACGATCTGCGCGCACGCAACCCGCACCTCGTCTACTGCGACATCGGCGCGTTCGGGCGCGCGGGACCGCTGCGTGAGGACGCCGGCTACGACCCGCTGCTCCAGGCGTTCGGCGGGATCATCAGCGTGACCGGTGAGCCCGACCGGCCGGGCGTGCGCGTCGGGACCTCCGTCGTCGACCAGGGGACGGGGATGTGGGCTGCGCTCGGGATCCTCGCCGCCCTGCATGCAGGAGGCGGACGCACGGTCGACGTGTCGCTCTTCGAGACGGCGGTCGGGCTGCTGCCGTACCAGGTGACCGCGTATCTCGGGACCGGCGCCGTGCCCGGCCGGCACGGCACGGCGTTCCCGCTGATCGCTCCGTACCAGGTGTTCCGTGCGAGCGACGGCGACGTGATGATCGCGGCGGGCAACGACGGGCTGTTCGGGCGCTTGTGCGCGGTGCTGGGAGTCGACGAGCTCGCGACCGACGCGCGCTTCGCGACGAACCCCGACCGGCTGGCCCGCCGCGAAGAGCTGGCAGCGCTCATCCAGGTGCGCGTCGGCGCGGCATCACGCGACGAGCTGCTCACGCGGCTCGCCGACGCGGG
>JBKOVW010000349.1:0-3519 GCA_046724095.1 Actinomycetota bacterium
GCTAGGTAGCTTCGTCTGGTGGACGCGATCGTTCTCGCGCTGGGCGCGAGCCTGTCGTGGGGCTTCGCGGACTTCTTCGGGCCGCTGCAGGGCCGCAAGCTCGGCGTGCTGCGCACGCTCGTGTACGTGCAGCTCGGCGGGCTCGCCGGGATCGCCGCCATCGTCGCCGTCCGCTGGATCGGCCCGCGGGACGCCGTCGCGCTCCTCGCGATCCCCGCGGCGATCTCCGGAACGCTCGGGCTGTTCGCCTACTACCGCGGGATTGCCGTCGGTGCGGTCAGCATCGTCGCGCCGATCGCCGGCGTCTCCGCCGTGGTGCCGGTGATCGTGGGCATCGCGAGCGGCGAAAGCCCCTCCACCTGGCAGCTCGCAGGCATTGCGTGCGCACTACTCGGCGTCTTCCTGGCCGCACGGGAGCCGCGGAGCGCCGGCGAGACGGGCCTCGCGGCAGGCGTCGGGCTGGCGATCCTCGCGGCCATCGGGTTCGGCGGCTACTTCCCGTTCATGCACGCGGCAGGCAACGCGGACTACTGGTGGGCGTCCCTGATCTTCCGCATCGCCTCGACGAGCGTCATCATGCTGGTCGTCGCGGTGCAGCGGCCGAACATCATCGTGCCGCGGCGTGCGCTTCCGTGGCTGTCGCTGATCGGTCTCGGCGACATGTTCGGCAATCTCCTCTTCGCCGCCGCGTCGACAAGTGGGCTCGTCAGCGTCACATCTGTGCTTGCGTCGCTCTATCCGATCGTCACGGTGCTGCTCGCCCGCATCGTCCTGTCGGAGCGCGTCGCGCGCTCGCAGGAGGCAGGCGTCGGGTTGACGCTCGCCGGAGTCGTCCTGATCTCAGCCGGCTAGGTCGGCGACGCGGCGGCGGATCTCGTCCCGCAGCCCACGAACTTCGTCCGGCGACATCGTGACCGGATCGGCGAGGTCCCAGTCGACGTATTGCTTGCCGGGGAAGAAGGGGCAGACGTCACCGCACCCCATCGTCACGACGACGTCGGCCCATTGCACGTCCGCGTCCGTGAAGCCCTTCGGGCGGCGGGTGGAGATGTCGATCCCGACGTCCCGCATCGCCTCGACGACCGAATCGTCCAGCCGTGAAGCCGGTCGCGAGCCGGCCGAGCGCGCCTCGCCGCCCAGGTCCTCGTAGAAAGCTTGCGCCATCTGCGACCGGCCGGCGTTGCCGATGCAGACGAAGAGCGCGCGCCTCATACGTTGAAGCGGACGTTCAACACGTCCCCGTCCTGGACCTCGTAGGTCTTGCCCTCGAGGCGCTGGAGACCCGCCCGGGCGGCCTCAGCGTGCGAGCCGGCCTCGACGAGGTCGTCCCAGCGGATGACCTCGCAGCGGATGAACCCGCGCGCGATGTCGGAGTGGATCGTCGCGGCTGCGTCGAGCGCCGACTGTCCGCGCCGGAGCGTCCACGAGCGCGTCTCCTTCTCGCCGGCCGTGAAGAAGCTGATCAGGCCGAGCTCGTCGCTCAGCCGGCGGACGACTTCCTCGAGTGCTGACGCGCCTTCGCGGAACTCCGAAGCCTCGTCGCCGAGCTCCGCCAGCTCGGCCTCGTACTTCAGGTCGATTCCGCCCGGCCCGTTCTCGACGGCGAGGAGCGGTTTCGTCGTGAGCGGCTCGAGCTCTTCGGGCAGGTCGCCCGGCCAGTCCGCCAGCGTCCCGCCGGCGTCGACGTGGGCGAGCACGCGCTCGAGCTCGCCGACCTCCTGCCTCAGCTTCAGGTCGCCGGACTTCGCCTGCTTCGCCACGCGTTCGAGCCTGCGCTCGACGTGGTCGCGGTCGGCGACGAGCAATTCCAGCCGCAGCGTCTCGAGGTCGTCCGCCGGGACGCGCGTGCCGGAGAAGCCGTCGAGGGCGACGAGGAGCGCGTCGACCTGGCGCAGGTTGCCGAGCAGCTCCGGCCCGGTGCCACGCACCTCGACCACGCGAATCGCGGCCGGCGTGACCTTGCGCGGATGAATCACCCCGGCGAGCTGTGTCAGCCGCGGATCGGGAATCGCAGCCATCCCAACGTCGCCGGTCGCACGGGCGCCGGTCAGAGCGTGAAAGAGCGTCGACTTCCCGGAGCTCGGCAGCCCCACGATCCCGACCTCGAGCGCCATCTAAGGCGCCGCTTGCGGCGCCGCTTCAGGAGCGGAGGCTTCGCCTCCGATCCGTCTGAACTGACCGATCGACACGCTCGACGTCAAAGCTGCGCTCCTTAGGATTGGCTGATCTGCTTTTGCAGCGAGACGAGCGCGCGATGCTGCAGCGACTTGATCGCGCCCTCCGTCTTCCCGAGAATCGTCGCCACTTCTCCGTTCGGCAGGTTGAACACGAACTTCAGCGTAAGCACCTGCTTCTGCTCCTGCGACAGGTTCTCGATCAGCTCGAGCATGCTCTGCCGCCCGATCGACTGGAAGGCGGCGAGCTCCGCGGACGGCTCGGTCTCGCCGGGCGGCTCGGGGACCTCCTCCTCGGGCTGCCAGCGTCGCGACGCCCGGAAGTGGTCCATCGCAAGGTTGTGCGCGATCCGGAACAGCCAGGCCGAGAAGGGCGCCGACCGCCAGCGGAAGCGCTTGATCGACTCGAGCATCTTCAGGAACGTCTGGGTCGTCAGGTCCTCGGCGTCGTGGCGGTTCCCGACGCTCATGTGCAGGTAGCTGTAGATGCGGTCGAAGTGAAGGAGGTAGAGCTCCTCGAGCGCCTCGCGATCGCCCGCCTGGGCGCGCGCCACGAGGTCGCGGATATCCGCCGTCGACTCCTTCGAGGCCGCCATCAACACCAAGTTGCCCGGCTAGGGGGAGGGGCTAACTCGGGGTGGCGGCGCCGAATCCCACGCGGCTCTCCCGGGCGAAGCGCTTGACGTAGACGACCCGCTGGAGCGCGATCGTGTAGCGCCCGTCCTCGGCGTCGAGCGACAGGGCCGCTTCGCCGGCGCCTGCGCGGACGTCGGCGGCACCGAGCGCCTGCTCGAGCGCATCGGCGCTCGCCGGCGCGACCAGGGCCCCCATGATCTGGCCGCCGTCGAAGGCGATCTCGATGCGGACACGTTCCGGACTAGCCAGCTGAAACCACCTCCGAAAGAACGCCGTGGACGGAATCCGGGTGGACGAACGCCACCTCGAGCCCGAAAAGGCCCTCGCGCGGCGACGAGTCGATCAGGTCGGCGCCGGCGTTCGCGAGCTCCGCGAGCGTCGCGTTCAGGTCGCTCACCTCGTACGCGACGTGGTGCATTCCCGGGCCGCGCTTCGCGAGGAAGCGGCCGACCGGCGTGTCCTCGCCGAGCGGCTCGAGCAGCTCGACGCGGCCCGCGCCGATCCGCACCGACGCGGCCCGAACGCCCTGCTCGTCGACCGTCGCGCGGTGCTCGACCTGCGCACCGAACAGCCGCGCGTACGTCGCGAGCGCCTCGTCGAGGTCCCCAACCGCCACGCCGAGATGATGAATCCCCCGCGCCTCCACCGGCGCGAGGCTATCGCACAGGACCAGCGGGCGAACTGGTGCGAGGCGAGCACGCGGAGCATG
>JBKOVW010000251.1:0-2981 GCA_046724095.1 Actinomycetota bacterium
GGCCTCGGCCCGCATCTCGACGACGTCGTCCTGAGGAGCGGAGCCCGCGATCTGCGGAGCTTCGGGTCGCAGGGCGAGCAGCGCCTGACCGTCCTCGCACTGCTCCTTGCCGAGGCCGAGCTGATCGCCCAGCGCCGCGGCTTCGCGCCGCTGCTGCTGCTCGACGACGTCCTCTCGGAGCTCGATCCGAACCGGCGGCGGGTGCTCGCCGAACGCGTTCGAGAGACAGGCCAGACGCTCGTCACGGCGACACAGGCGTCGTCCCTGCCCGTGGAGCCGGCGCTGCTGTTGGAGGTCACCCCCGGGCTGGTGCGGGCGGCGTGATGGAGCGTGTCGGCGATTCGGTCGGGCGCGAGCTCGGGCGCTTCGGGCCGGCCGCCGGCATGGCGCCGATCGTCGAAGCGTGGCCGGCCGCGGTGGGCGAGGTGATCGCACGCAACGCGTGGCCGGCGCGGCTCGCGCGCGACGGGACGCTGCACGTCAACACGAGCGACTCGATCTGGGCGTTCGAGCTGAAGAGCCGCGCCGAGGACATCCGGGTGAGGCTCGGCGAGCACGCTCCGCCGCGTCTGGCGTTCGCGCCGGGACCGGTTCCGGAGCCTGTTGAGCCCGCGGCCTCGACGACCGCGGAGCCCCCGGTCGAGCCGCGTCCTGAGCACGTCGCGGAAGCCGACTCACTCGCGCGAGGGATCGGTGACGAAGAGCTCCGCAAAGTCGTCGCAAAAGCGGCCGCTTTGAGCCTCGCGAAGGCGGCTAACGACCGCTCATTCTGGTAGAATTCGGGGTGCCCGCAAGTAGGGAATTTGCAGGGCTTTTTTCATGACCGAAACCACCTACACCGCAAAGGACATCACCGTTCTCGAGGGCCTCGAGCCGGTCCGCCTACGACCTGGCATGTACATCGGCTCGACGGGCGCTCGGGGGCTCCATCACCTCGTCTACGAGGTCGTCGACAACAGCGTCGACGAGGCTCTCGCGGGACGCAACGACAAGATCGAAGTCACGCTCCATCCGGACAATTCGGTGACCGTCCGCGACTACGGCTCGGGCATCCCCGTCGACACGATGGCCGATCAGGGCATGTCCGCCCTGACGGTCGTGCTGACCAAGCTGCACGCCGGCGGCAAGTTCGGCGGCGAGGACGCCGCGTACAAGGTGTCGGGCGGCCTGCACGGCGTCGGCGTGTCGGTCGTGAACGCGCTCTCCGAGTGGCTGATCGCCGAAGTGCGGCGTGACGGCAAGGTCTACCGCCAGGAGTTCGTGCGTGGTGTGCCGGGCGGCGACGTCGAGGTCTCCGGCAAGGCCGAAAAGGGTGACACGGGCACGACGATCATGTTCCTGCCGGACGCAGAGATCTTCGACGAGGTCGAGTTCTCCGCCGACACGCTGCAGCAGCGGCTCCGCGAGACGGCGTTTCTGACGCGCGGGCTGCGGATCGTCCTCACCGACGAGCGCGCCGGCGGGGAGACCGTCGAGTTTCACTACGAGGGCGGCATCCGCGACTTCGTCGCGCACGTCAACTCGACGAAGGACGGGATCCACAAGCGCATCGCGTACTTCGAGGGTGAGAACGAGCAGGGGCAGGTCGAGGTCGCGATGCAGTGGAACGGCTCGTACCAGGAGTCGGTCTACACGTTCGCCAACAACATCAACACGCACGAGGGCGGCTCCCACCTCTCCGGTTTCAACGCTGCGCTGACGCGGACGCTGAACAAGTTCGCGCGCGACATGGGGCTGCTCAAGGAGAAGGAGGAGAATCTGGAGGGCGACGACGTGCGCGAAGGCCTCGCCGCCGTCGTGTCTGTGAAGCTCCAGGATCCGCAGTTCGAGGGTCAGACGAAGACGAAGCTCGGAAATCCGTGGGTGAAGGGGTTCGTCGAGTCGTCTGTCAACGCGAAGCTCGCGGAGTTCCTCGAGGAGAACCCGACCGACGCGAAGCAGATCATCACGAAGGCGATCTCCGCGGCGCGTGCGCGCCAGGCGGCGCGCAAGGCGCGCGACCTGACGCGGCGCAAAGGCGCGTTCGGCGGCGAGATCGCGAAGAAGTTCGCCGACTGTCAGGTCCGGGATCCGGAGCTGGCCGAGATGTTCATCGTGGAGGGCAACTCCGCCGGCGGCGCGGCGAAGGACGCGCGCGACAAGTCGAACCAGGCGATCCTGCCGCTGCGCGGCAAGATCATCAACTCGGAGAAGAACCGCATCGACAAGGTGCTCTCGAACGCCGAGGTGCAGCTGCTCGTGCAGGTGATCGGCACGGGTATCGGCGACGAGTTCGACATCGCCAAGCTCCGCTACCACCGCATCATCGTCATGACCGACGCCGACGTCGACGGCGCGCACATCCGTACGCTCGTGTTGACGTTCCTGTACCGGCACATGCCCGAGTTGTTCGAGCGCGGCCACGTCTACATCGCCGTGCCCCCGCTCTATCTCGCGCGTCTCGGGAATCAGCACAGCTACCTGGAGAAGGATTCGCAGCTCGAAGAGCTGCTGGTGCGGGAGCGGTTCGGCGATCTCGAGATCGCCGCGCGTGACAGCGCAGCCGTGAAATTCACCGAGGCGCGGTACACCCGTTTCGCGCGGACGCTGACCGAATACGTCGGGTGGGCGGCGCGGCTTCGCTCCGACTTCGGCCCGCACGCTGCCGACTTCGTGCTCTCGCACCGGCTCGTCGAGTCCGACGCTGCATCGGCCGCGGATGCCGTCAAGGCAATCAACGGCGCCGGTCCGAATGGTTACAAGCTCGAGCCGGAGCTCGATGGGGAAGCACTGCACGTGCGCGTGACCGAGGTCGAGACGAGCGCGATGCAGAACGTGGTCGTCCCGGCGGAAATGTTCGGCTCGCCGATCTACGACCGCGTGCGCAAGACGTACGCGAAGCTCGGCGAGATCATCGGCGGCCTACCGCCGTTCACGCTCACCTACGGCAAGCAGTCGGCAGACGCGCTCACGTTCGAGGACCTGCGCGACGCGGCGCTGGC
>JBKOVW010000062.1:0-10607 GCA_046724095.1 Actinomycetota bacterium
CTCGCCTGCCCAGCACCAGATCGTCCTGCTCTGGTGGGTGATGTTCGGCGTGGCCTGCGTCGGCCTGACCGTCATCGCCGTCCTGCTGCTGGTCGGGTGGGTGCGTCGCAACCGCGAAGCGCTCCCGTTCGGCGGCAGCGAGCGCGGTGCCACGCGGCTGGTCGTAGGTCTCGGGATCGCGACTCCGATCGTCCTGCTCTCCGCGCTGTTCATCTGGTCGGACGTGTTCGTCATTCGTTCGACGGCCGCGCCGGCGCCCGGCTCGACGGCTCTGACCGTCCACGTGATCGGCCACCAGTGGTTCTGGGAGATCCGCTACGACGGCGTGCCGGGCTCGACCGTCGACGAGCTCCACATCCCCGTTCGCACCCGCGTGAACGTGATCGGCACGACGGCAGACGTGATCCACAGCATCTGGGTGCCCGAGCTCAACCGCAAGGCCGATGTCATTCCCGGACGCACGAACCGCTTGCTGCTGTACGCGGATCGGGTGGGCACTTATATCGGCCAGTGCGGCGAGTTCTGCGGCCTGCAGCACGCGCAAATGCAGCTGACGGTGATTGCCGAGCCGCGCGCGCGCTTCGAGGAATGGCTTCGCAGCGAGGGGCAGCCGGCCGCCGAGGCGGCGAACGGGCCGGGCCTGAAGCTGTTCAAGGCAAAGGGATGTGCGAACTGCCATGCGATCCGCGGCACGGCCGCGAACGCACACGTGGGGCCGGATCTGACGCACGTCGGATCGCGGCGGACGCTCGCGGCGGGCACAGTGCCGAACGACCGGACGCACTTGCGCGAGTTCATCCGCAATCCGCAGGCGGTCAAGCCCGGCGCCAAGATGCCGCAGCTACCGCAGACGCCGAGCCAGACGGACGCGCTCGTCCGCTACCTGGAGAGCCTCAAATAGCCGTCGTCGCGCCACCCCCGGTCACGCGCAACCGCATCGAACGGATCGACGCGATCTGGGAGGAGCGGCCGGGCCTGCTCGGATGGCTGACGACCGTCGACCACAAGCGCATCGGCCTCCTCTACTTCTTCACGAGCCTTGCCTTTCTTGGGGCGGGCGGCGTCGAGGCGCTGCTGATGCGCACGCAGCTCGCCCAGCCCGACAACAAGGTGCTCTCGCCGGAGATCTACAACCAGATGATGACGATGCACGGGGTGACGATGATCTTCCTGTTCGTCATCCCGATGACGACGGGAGCGTTCGGAAACTACCTGCTGCCGCTGATGCTTGGCGCGCGCGACATGGCGTTCCCGCGGCTGAACGCATTGAGCTACTGGCTGTTCCTCGGCGCGGGGCTCTTCCTCTACACGTCCGTCTTCATGCGCACGGCGCCCGACTGCGGCTGGTTCTGTTACACGCCGCTCAACACGAGCTCCTACGACCCCGGCCTGAACGCCGACTTCTACGCGCTGGGGTTGATCTTCACCAGCCTCTCCACGACCGCGGGCGCGCTCAACATCATCGTCACCACCTTCAAGCTGCGCGCGCCCGGGATGTCGTTCAACCGGATGCCGCTGATGCTGTTCGCGCTGCTGGCGGTGTCGTTTTCACTCATCTTCGCGCTGCCGCCGCTGACGACCAACCTCGTGTTCCTCGAGCTGCAGCGCAAGCTCGGCTTCCACTTCTTCGACGTCGCGAACGGTGGCGATGCGCTCTTGTGGCAGCACCTCTTCTGGCTCTTCGGCCATCCGGAGGTCTACATCATCATCCTCCCGGCGATGGGGATCGCCACGTCGATCATCCCCACGTTCTCGCGCCGGAAGATGATCGCGTTCCCGCTCGTCGCGCTCGCCGAGCTGCTCGTTGCGTTCATCGGCTTCGGCGTCTGGGCGCACCACATGTTCGCGACGGGATTGCCGATCGGCGTGCTCGTCTTCTTCGCTGCCGCCTCGATGATGGTCGTGATCCCGAGCACGATCCAGATCTACGCCTGGCTCTTCACCGTGAACCTCGGGAAGCCGGACTTCCGCGCGCCGCTTCTCTTCATCGGCGGCTTCATCGCCCTGTTCGTGATCGGCGGCCTGTCGGGGATCATGTTCGCCGCGATCCCGTTCGACCAGGCGACGACCGACACGTACTTCGTCGTCGCGCACTTCCACTTCATCATCTTCGGCGCGGCGGTCTTCCCGATCCTCGGTGGGATGTACTACTGGTTCCCGAAGGTCACGGGCCGCATGTACCACGAGCGGTGGGCGCAAGCCTCGTTCTGGGTCACGTTCGTGGGAACGATGGTGACGTTCTTCCCGATGCACCTGATCGGGCTCGACGGCATGACGCGGCGGGTCTACACGTACCACTCCGGCTACGGCTGGGACACGTCGAATCTGATCGAGACGATCGGCGCCTTCATCCTGACCGTGGGGCTGCTGATGATCGTCGCGAACCTCGCCTGGAGCCGTTTTCGCGGGTCGCCGTCGGGCCCGGACCCGTTCCACGGCGGGACGCTCGAGTGGACGACGAGCTCGCCGCCACCGCCGTACAACTTCGCCGTCATCCCGACGGTCTCCAGCCCGTATCCCAACTGGGAGCCGACCGAGACGGCGGTCGAGGTGGGCGAGAGCCACGAGACGCCGACCTCGACCGTGCGCGACGGGCTGCTCGACGAGGTCGTGCACATGCCGTCCGAGTCGGGCTGGCCGATCGTCCTCGCTGCGGTCGTCAGCGTCCTGTTCGTGATGCTGCTGACCTCGCACGTGTACGTCGCCGCGATTCTCGCCTGCGTCGCCCTGCTCGTCCTCGTGGCCTGGCACGTGCACGAACCGGAGCAGCCGGCGTGAGCGCAGGCGCCGTCCCGTACACGGCACGCTCGGCGAAGCCGAACGGCTGGTGGGGGATGGTCGTCTTCGTCGCGACGGAGGTGACGCTGTTCGCGACGATGATCGGCAGCTACTTCGACCTCCGCTTCAAGACGCCGCAGTGGCCTCCGCACGGCGTGCCCGACCCGAAGCTCGCGCTCCCGCTCGTCCTGACGGCCGCGCTTGTCGCCACGAGCGTGCCGATCCAGCTCGCGGTCGGCTTCACTCGCCGCGGACGCGCGGGGAGTGCGCAGCTCGCGCTTCTGGCGGCCGTCGCAGTTCAGATCGCGTATCTCGCCGTGCAGATCCACCTCTTCGCCGGCGACCTCTCGCATTTCAGGCCACAGGACTCCGCGTACGGCTCGATCTACTTCACACTGCTCGGCACGCACCACCTGCACGTGGTCGTCGGGACCTTGCTCGAGGTCTGGCTCGTGCTGCGTCTGTTCGCCGGCGTGACCCGGTACCGCGAGGTCGGCATGCAGGCGACGGCCTTCTACTGGCACGCCGTCAACATCCTCGCCGTCGCAGTGACGCTCGTCGTGGTCTCGCCGTCGCTGTGACCCGGCTGCGACCGGAGCTGCTGCAGTGGTACGGCTTGTTCGGAGCGGCGCTCGCGTGGGCCGGCCAGCACGTCGTCACCTTCGGTGTGAGCCTCGCCCAGTGCACCGATGCGTCGCGACATTGGGGCATGGACATCGTGACCTGGACGATCGTCACCACCACCGTCGGGCTGCTGTTCGCGCTCCTCGCCGAGGCGGCCGCGATCTCCGTCCTGCTCGAAACCCGTGCCGCCGAGTACGACGATCCGCCCCCAGCAGGGCGGAGGCACTTCTTCGCTCTCGCCGCGGCGCTCGGAAACGTCCTCTTCATCGTCGCGATCATCCTCAACGCCATCGGCGCGCTCGCCTTTACGGACTGCAGGCAGGCGTGAGGCGCGCTCTTGTCATCGCGGCGCTCGCGCTCGTGTGCGCGCCACGCGCGGCGGCGGCCCCGCCCGAGCCCGGCGTGACCCACGTGCAGGTCCCGAAAGGGACGCCGGTGCTGCAATGGGGCGAGCAGCTGTTCGGCGCCAACTGCGTCACGTGCCACGGCCCGAACGGACGTGGCATCTACTCGCCCGTGCAGGGCGCCGGCGACCAGACGGGGCTCGGGCCCTCGCTCGTCGGCGTCGGCGCGCAGGCAGCCGACTTCTATCTGCGCACCGGCTACATGCCGCTCCACGACGTCCATCAGCAGCCACGGCGCAGCCGCGTTCTCTTCTCGAGGGGCGAGCTGGCGGCGCTCGTCGCGTACGTGGCGTCGCTGCGACCGGGGCCGCGCATCCCGCGTCCCGATCCGGCAAGCGGCAACCTCGCGGAAGGGCAACAGCTCTTCATGGAGCACTGCGCGGGCTGCCACCAGATCGACGCTGCGGGCGGCTACGTCACGAACGCCGTCGCCCCGCCGCTCGACAAGGCATCGCCGGTCGAGATCGCCGAGGCAGTGCGCGTCGGCCCGTACCTGATGCCGCGCTTCTCCGAGAAGCAGATCAGCAACGACCAGCTGAACTCGATCATCCGCTACGTCCAGTACACGAAGCATCCCGACGACCGCGGCGGCTGGTCGCTCGGCCACATCGGGCCGGTGCCCGAGGGGCTCGTCACCTGGTTCATCGCCATCGGTGTGCTGATAGCGGTCTGCGGCGTCATCGGCCAGAGGATCCGCTCGTGAAGCGCTGGCTGATCGCGCTGCTCGTGCTGCTGCTCGGCCGCGGCCGGCGCAAGCCGCTCGTCGACGAGGGCGAGCGGATCGTCCCGCCGGGCGCGGCCGACCGCGGCGCGGAGAACGTCGTGCTGCTGCTGTTCGGCGCCGCGACGGTGTGTGCGGTCGCGTTCGTGGTGATCTACGCATGGGACGCGATCCCGAACCAGACGCAGTTCCTCGGGCTTGCGCTCGGGCTGGCGCTCGCGTTCATCTCCGCGGCGTCAGTGGTGATCGGGATGCGCCTGGTTGTGACGGAGGAGCTCGAGGAGGAGTACGGCACGACCAATCCCGGCGACGAGGAAGCGCTCAACCAGCTCGTCGAGGAGAGCGGCAGCCGCTTCACGCGCAAGAAGCTCTTGCTGTTGGCCGGTGCAGGCGCGGGAACGGCGCTCGGCGCGGCGCTGATCACGCCCGCGGTGTCGCTCGGGCCCGTATTCGACGTCTCGTCGCTCTATCGCACGCCGTGGCGGCGCGGTGTCCGGCTCGTCGACGAGCTCGGGAATGTGTTCACCGCCGACGACATCGAGGAGGGGACGTTCTACAGCGCCTACCCGGAGCACGCGGACCGCGAGCAGATGGGCGCTCCGCTGGTCGTCGTGCGGCTCGAGCCGGCGGAGCTGCAGCTGCCCGATGACCGGCACGGCTGGGCGCCGGAGGGGATCCTCGCGTATTCCAAGATCTGCACGCACGCCGGGTGTGCGATCGCGCTGTACCGGAAGCCGACGTTCCCGGCGGTCGAGCCCGAGCCGGCGCTCGTCTGCCCGTGCCACTACTCGACGTTCAACGTCGCGACGGGCGGCCAGGTGATCTTCGGCCCGGCCGGGCGGCCGCTGCCGCAGCTGCCGCTGGGGATCTCCGCCGGCGGCGAGCTGCGCGCGGCGGGGAACTTCTCCGGTGCGGTCGGCCCGTCGTGGTGGGGCGTTCGGAGCCACGGGGCGCGGCCGTGATCCGGCGCACCGTCCGCTTTCTCGACGAGCGGAGTGGGGGCGCGCCGTTCTTCCGGAAGGCGCTGCGCTACGTGTTTCCCGATCACTGGTCGTTCCTGCTCGGCGAGGTGGCGCTGTACTCCTTCGTCGTCCTCGTCGCGACGGGCATCTACCTGACGCTCTTCTTCAAGCCGAGCCTCGCGCCGATCCACTACCACGGCGACTACCTGCCTCTGCGCGGGCGCGAGATGAGCGAGGCGTACCAGTCGACCGTCAACATCTCGCTCAGCGTCAAGGCGGGACTGCTGATCCGACAGACGCACCACTGGGCGGCGGACGTGTTCGTGGCGGCGATCGTCGTCCATCTGCTGCGGATCTTCTTCACCGGCGCGTTCCGAAAGCCGCGCGACCTGACGTACTACATCGGCCTGTTGATGCTGATCCTGGCGCTGCTCGAGGGCTACGCCGGCTATTCGATCGTCGACGACCTGCTGTCGGGGATGGGTCTGGCGATCGGCTACTCGGTGCTGATGTCGATCCCGTTCGTCGGCGCGAACCTCGCACAGCTGATCTGGAACGGGCCGTATCCCGGCGGACAGGATTTCGAGTCGCGTCTCTACATCGCGCACGTGCTCATCCTCCCGGTCCTGATCGGCGGGCTGATCGCGCTCCACCTCACGCTCGTCGCGGCGCGGCATCACACGCAGTTCAGCGGGCCGCGCGCGACGGAGAAGAAGGTGGTGGGGATGCCGACCTTCCCCGCGTATGCGCCGCGATCGCTGGGGCTGGCGTTCGCCGTCGCGGCGGTTTTGTTCCTGATGGGCGGGCTGATCCAGATCAACCCGATCTGGCAGTGGGGGCCGTACCACATCGCGCAGGCGACGAACGGCGCGCAGCCCGACTGGTACCTCGGCTGGCTGATCGGCGCGTTACGCCTGATCCCGAGCTTCGACGTGACGATCGGGAACTACACGCTGGTGCCCAATCCCTTCTGGGGCGGGGCGGGCTTCCCGCTGTTCGTGTTCCTCGTCCTGTTCCTGTGGCCCTGGCTCGAGCGGCGCGGCACCGGCGACTACGCGTTCCACAACCTGCTCGACCGGCCGCGCGACGCGCCGTGGCGGACGGCGATCGGGGTCGCGTTCTTCACGTGGATCTTCATCGTGTTCCTCGCCGGCGCTGCCGACCGCATGTTCGTCCTGTTCGGCCTGTCGTATCAGGCGCAGATCTGGGCGTTCCGCATCCTGGTCTGGGTGCTGCCGGTCGTGGCGCTCATCATCACGAAGCGCGTCTGCGAGGAGCTCCTGCGCGGCGAGGTCGTCGAGGTGCGCCGCAAGCTCGTCGAGGCGGAGCCGGCCTAGACCGGAAGCTGGGGCGCGACGCGCTCGGCGAGGGCTTCGGCGACGCCGCGGCCGATCGTCGGCGACTTCTTCAGGAGGCTGTCGAATGCTCGTTCCGTGATCACGAGCACGTCGACCTCGCTCGTCGCCGTCACTGTCGCGGTCCGGGGCATCTTCGTGACGAGCGCGATCTCGCCGAAGAAGTCCCCCTGCTTCATGGTGTTGATCTTCTCCCCGCCGCGTGTGACCTCGGCCTCGCCCTTGAGCAGCACGAAGAACTCGCGGCCGCGGTCGCCTTCGGTCGCCATCTCCTTGCCCGCCGGGAGATCGATCTCGTCGGCGATGTGCGCGACGTCCTCGAGCGCCTTCTTGTCGAGCTTCGAGAAGAGCGGAACGCCCTTCAGGAGCTCCACCTTCGCGTCTTTGTGAAGCCGCATACCGCGAACATATCGCCTTCCGAGGCCTTGGCTACGGTGACCGGGTGGGGGTCGTTCCGGAAATCTTCGGCGCGGCGGCGGCTCTGGCGGGCTTGCTGCTGGTGTTCCTGGGAGTGTCGATCTCGGCGTTCCAGTCCTACGGCGGCGACGTGCCGCCGGCTGTGACGGCTGGATGGCGGCGTGCCGGGGCCTGGATCCTCGCCGCGTTCCTGCTCGCACTCCTGACGGTGGCGATTGCGCTGGCCTGGCTCCTGTCGCCCTCGCGCGCTCTGCGGGACGTGGCCGTCGTCCTGTTCTCCGTGGAGCTGGCGGCGACGGCACTCGCTGCGGTCGTCACGGCGCGGGCGGTCCTGTGGCGCTGAACCTCAACAAGCTGAAGCGCCTCGAGGATGCGAGTCTCGTCACGCTCTTCGACGACGACCGGAAGCTGTGGACCTCAATGGCGAAGGACGCCTACAGCTATACGAGCAGGTTCATCAAGGGCGAGGTACGGCCCGACGACGTCGCGCCGACGCTCGTGCCGGCGCTGGAGGTGTCCGACCGGCTCCGCACCTACCTGGCGTCGCGCAAACTCACACAGAACTACTGGTATCTCTGGTTCGCAGAGCTCATTGTCGACCGTCTCTGGTCTGACCTACATGCGTCTGCTAACTGAGTTCGATCGTGTCGGTCGGCGATTTCAGACGCGCGCGCAGGCAAAGCCCGGGCGCGCTGAGGACGGCACTGCAAGCGGTGCCGTAGACTCTTAGAGATGGCGAAGACGCCGGATGCGGACCGGCAGGCGCGCGAGTACATCGATCGCGTGGTGGAGGCCCACCGGAAGAACGGGTACGGCCTGCGACTGTCGAAGAAGCGCTACGAGCAGGCGGTCGCCCGCGTGGCAGAGCAGTTCCGCAGCCTAGTCAGCCAGTAGCCGACGCAGCACGAAGGGGAGGATTCCCCCGTGCCGTAGATACTCGCGCTCGACAGGAGTGTCGAGGCGCACACGCGCGCGGAACTCCTTGTCGTCGGCGCGCACGCTCACCTCCTGTGCCTCGCCGTTCTCGACGCCGCTGATCGAGAACTCCTCGAGGCCCATCAGCCCGAGCGAATCGGCGTTCTCGCCGTCCAGGTACTGCAGCGGCAGCATTCCCATCATCAGCAGGTTCGAGCGGTGGATCCGCTCGTACGACTCGGCGATCACCGCACGGACGCCGAGCAGGTTCGGCCCCTTCGCCGCCCAGTCGCGCGACGAGCCCGAGCCGTACTCCTTCCCAGCCAGAACGACCAGCGGCGTGCCCTCGGCCAGGTAGCGCTGCGACGCCTCGTAGATCGTCATCTCCTCGCCGCTCGGCACGTGCACCGTCCACGTGCCCTCCGACCCGGGCACGAGCAGGTTCTTCAGCCGGACGTTCGCAAACGTCCCGCGCACCATCACCTCGTGATTGCCCCGCCGCGACCCGTAGGAGTTGAAGTCCTTGCGCTCGACCCCGTGGTCGACCAGGTACGTCCCGGCGGGGGAGTCCGGCTTGATCGCGCCGGCCGGCGAGATGTGATCCGTCGTCACCGAGTCGCCGACACGCACCAAGCAGCGCGCGCCCGCGATGTCCTCGACGCGCCCGGGCTCCGGTGACATCCCCTCGAAGTACGGCGGCTGCCGCACGTACGTCGACTCGGGATCCCACGCGAACAGATCGCCTTCCGGCACCGGCAGCTCGCGCCACGCGGGATCGCCCGTGAACACATCCGCATAGGTGCGCGAGAACATCTCGCCCTGCACCGCGCGCGAGATCGTCTTCTGGATCTCCTCGGCCGTCGGCCACAGGTCGCGCAGATACACGTCGTCGCCGTTCGCGTCCTCGCCGAGCGGCTCGTTGACGAGGTCGATGTTCATTCGCCCAGCCAGCGCGTACGCGACGACCAGCGGCGGCGAGGCGAGATAGTTCGCCTTCACCTCGGGATGGATGCGCGCCTCGAAGTTGCGGTTCCCCGACAGCACGGAGCACACGACCAGGTCGCCCTCCGCGACCGCCTCGGAGATCGGCTCGGGCAGCGGCCCCGAATTCCCGATGCACGTCGTGCAGCCGTAGCCGACTGTCTGGAAGCCGAGCTCGTCGAGGTACTTCGTGAGCCCTGCCTGCTCGTAGTACTCCGTCACCACCTTCGACCCCGGCGCCAGCGAGGACTTCACCCACGGCTTGCGCTTCATCCCGCGCTCGACCGCCTTCTTCGCCAGCAGGCCGGCGCCGATCATCACCTGCGGGTTGGAGGTGTTCGTGCAGGACGTGATCGCCGCGATCACGACCGAGCCGTGCTGCAGCTCGAACTCGTCGCCGTTCAGCGATGCGGACACGCTCTGCGACCGCACCGCCACTGCGACGCCGCCGGCGGTCTCGACCCTGGCGCCTGTGTCCGCCTCGAGCGTCGACGGCGGGTCGCTCGCCGGGAAGGACTCCGCGACCGCCTCGTCGCGCGCGTTGCCGTAGTCGACGCCGAAGGTCTCCAGCGACTCGACGAAAGACTGCTTCGCGGAGCGCAGCGGCACGCGGTCCTGCGGCCGTCGCGGTCCTGCCAGCGACGGCTCGACATCGCCGAGGTCGAGCTCGACGATCTGTGAGTACTCCGGCTCGACCGCCGGCTTGTGCCAGAACGAGTTGTCCTTGCAGTACGACTCGACGAGCGACACGTGGTCGTCGGAGCGCCCGGTCAGCCGCAGGTACTTGAGCGTCTCGTCGTCGACGGGGAAGAAGCCGCACGTCGCGCCGTACTCCGGCGACATGTTCCCGATCGTCGCCCGGTCGGCCAGCGCGAGCCCGGCGAGCCCGTGACCGAAGTACTCGACGAACTTGCCGACGACCCCGGCGGAGCGGAGGATCTGCGTCACGGTCAGGACGAGATCGGTCGCCGTCGCGCCTTCCGGCAACGAGCCGGTCAGCTTGAACCCCACTACCTGCGGGATCAGCATCGAGATCGGCTCGCCGAGCATCGCCGCCTCGGCCTCGATGCCGCCGACGCCCCAGCCGAGCACACCGAGCCCGTTCACCATCGTCGTGTGCGAGTCAGTCCCGACGAGCGTGTCCGGGAACGTCTTGCCTTCGCGCGTCTCGACGACGCGCGCGAGGAACTCGAGATTCACCTGGTGGACGATCCCCGTGTTCGGCGGCACGACCTTGAAGTTGTCGAACGCCTCCTTGCCCCAGCGCAGGAACGCGTAGCGCTCGCGGTTCCGCTCGAACTCGAGCTCTGCATTGCGGAAGATCGCGCGCGCCGTCGCGTACTCGTCGACCTGCACCGAGTGGTCGATCACGAGCTCGACCGGCAGCTGCGGGTTGATCCGCGTGGCGTCGCCGCCGAGGTCGGCCATCGCGTTCCGCATCGCGGCGAGG
>JBKOVW010000136.1:0-3307 GCA_046724095.1 Actinomycetota bacterium
GGCATCCTGCTCGCCATCGCGGTTCCCTCGTACCTGAGCTTCCGCGACCGCGCGAACAACTCGGCTGCCAAGGCCAACGTCCGGGCCGCAATCCCGGCGATCGAGGCCTACAACGCGGACAACACCGGCACCGGCAACAGCGCCGGCTACGCCGGCATGACGATCTCGTACCTGCGTGACAACTACGACTCGGAGCTCGTGACGACCAAGCTGTCGCTGCCGAGCGCGCCGACGTCGGTTACGTACTGCGTGCAGAGCACGGTCGGCGGCAAGACCTGGCGCAAGAACGGCCCCGGCGCTGCCATCGACAACAACACCTGCCCGTAGAGCAAGAAGCCATTGCGAAAGGTCGAAGGGCGCCGCAAGGCGCCCTTCGTCTTCTTCAAGTCCCTCGTTTGAGGTGCCGATAGGAACCCTGTGACGCTCACGCTGTCTCCCCCTGTCAAGATCGCGGCGATCTGCGGCCTCGTCTTCACCGTCCTGGTGTTCGGCGGGCTGCGCCTGCTCGGCACCGGCGGCGGCAGCGACACCGCGACGCCGCACGTGATCCTGCACCACAAGTTCGGCTCCGGCGTCACGAAGAAGACGGCGACGCCCACAACGAGACCGACGACCCACAAGGCGGCAAAGACCAAGCCGAAGCCGCGCCCGGTCGTCGACCTCGCGACGGTGAAGGCTGCACGCGCAGCCGGCCTGCCGGAGTCGGTGGCGCAGGGGCTCGGCCGCTCGAAGACGGTCGTTGTCTCCCTATACGACCCGTACTCGCAGGTCGACGGAACGTCCTACGCTGAGGCGAGGGCCGGCGCGGGGCTCGCGGGGGTCGGGTTCGTGGGTCTCAACGTCCTCAGCCAGCGCGACGTCGGCAAGCTGACGGAGCAGCTCGGGCTGCTCCCGGATCCGGGCGTCCTCGTCTACGTCCGCCCCGCCGCGCTCGCGGCGAAGCTCACCGGCTTCGCCGATAAGGAAACGGTCGCCCAGGCGGCGCGGAACGCCGCGGCCGGCTCGTGAGCGAAGCGACGGGCACGGCCCGCGAGCTCTTCGTCCGGCATGCGCGCCGCGACGGCCGCTCGATCGCCATCCTGCGCGCCGTCGACTACGGCGACTCGTGCGTCGTCGAGGCGGAGGTCTACCCCGCCGGCGGCCGCAGCGCGGAGCCGACGCGCCCCGGCCCGTATACCTTCGCCGACGCGCACCAGGCGACGGCGTTCATGACCGAAGCGGTCGAGGCGCTGATGGTGCTCGGCTGCGACGTGCACGCCCAGTAAGCCGTCCCTCGTTCGGGCGATGCCGCCCTTGTGATTTGCGGACGACATTCGGAACGTGACGTTCGCCCGCCGCCTCGCCCTCGTCGCATTTGCCGCGCTCGCGCTCTGCGCCGCGGCGGCCGCCGCGACCGGCGATCCCCAGTATCAGCTCGACGTCGCCGACCAGGCGTGGACGGATTCGATCATCCTGAGCACGCAGGACGTCGGCACGGGCTGGAAGCGCGACGGCTTCCCGGGCGGGATCACGGGCGCTGGGAGCGGGGCGAGCTCGAGCTGCTCGATGCCGGACATGTCCGACCTCGTTCTCACCGGCGGCACGTACTCGCCTGACTTCTATCGGAGCGACGGGGCGTACGTCGCCGCCACCGCGGTGGCATGGCGGACGCCCGAGCAGGCCGCGGCGGACTGGTCGCGCAACCTGCAACCGGCCGTGATGGGCTGCCTGGCGGGTGACCTTCAGGCCGAGAGCACGAAGCAGATCAAGGTCGTCGTCACCGGCCGCCGCCAGCTCGCGTGGCCTACGTTCGGCGAGCGCAGCGTCGTCTATCGCATCTCACTCGTGCTGAAGGCGCGCGTGAAAGTGCGGAAGAAGTGGCGGAACGTGTCCGCCAAGGCGACGGCGGACTTCATCGCCGTCGGAGCGGGCCGCGCGCGAGCGATGATCTGGACCTTCTCGTTCAACGCGCACCCGCTCGACGACTTCAGCCAGCAGAAGTGGGCGATGCTGCTCGCGCAGCGGATGGCCTCGCCACCGGCTCAGACGTAGGCGCTCGAATCCTCCCGCTCCCACAGGCGCTCGCCGCACTGCGGGCAGGCCGGGACGACGTATTTCACATGCATGGCGTTCCCGCACGCAGCGCAGCGGAAGCGACCTGCCGCTACGGCTCCGGCGGGCCAGAACTCGACGTACTCGCGCTCCGCGACGGTGCCCACCGCGCGAAGTGCGCCTTCCGGCTCCCTCATCTCGACCCCCTCACAGGTCATGGAGTGCGGTTGCAGCCCCACGCTCGTTGTAGGTGCGCTCCCGGGAGCTGTCAACGGGGGATGCAGCCCGTCGTCAGGGGCTCGCTCTGCACGAGCTTCCCGTTGACGACCTCGGCGACGACCGATGAGGCGCCCCACGTGCAGTCCTCCGAACGCCGGGCCGGAGCAGGCGCCGCCGCCGCGGTCAGGAGCAGCGCAAGGCAGGCTGCCGCCACGAGAAGCAGGAGAGCACGCCGCATAGAGCTGCAACGGCGTATGCCTTGAAAAGGATACGGGTCTAGATAGAAACCCTGGCCAGCTCTTCGATGGACGTCAGGCCGGCGGCCACCTTGGCCAGGCCGTCGTCCCAGAGCGTCCGCATGCCCTCGCCGATCGCCGCCCGCTCGATCTCCTCACGCGACGCGTTCCGGACGGCCAGACTCTCGAGCGTCTCCGTCATCGAGAGCAGCTGGTAGATGCCGATCCGGCCCTTGTAGCCGGTCTGGTTGCACCGCGGGCAGCCCTTCTTGCGGTAGAAGACCATGCCGTCGGAGGCCGCTGCGACTTCGGGCGACACTCGTGCCTTGAGCAACTCGTCGGTGTTCGGGGTGTACATCTCACAGCAGTGGGTGCAGAGCTTGCGCGCGAGGCGCTGCGCAAGGACGGCGGAGACGGCGGCGCCGGTCAGGAACGGCTCGACGCCCATCTCGTTCAGGCGGGTCAGCGCCTGCGGGGCGTCGTTCGTATGCAGCGTGGAGAGCACGAGGTGGCCGGTGAGCGCCGCCTCGATCGCGATTCTGGCCGTCTCGCCGTCGCGGATCTCGCCGACCATCACCACGTCCGGGTCGGAACGCAGGATCGAGCGCAGCGCGGTCGCGAACGTCAGCCCGGCCTTCGTGTTGATCTGAACCTGGTTGACGCCCTGCAGGCGGTACTCGACCGGGTCCTCGACGGTGATGATGTTGATCTCGGGGCGGTTGATGTCGGTCAGCGACGCGTAGAGCGTCGTCGACTTACCCGAGCCCGTGGGCCCCGTCACGAGCAGTGCGCCGGTCGGCCGGCGCACGATCGCCTCGAGC
>JBKOVW010000315.1:0-2213 GCA_046724095.1 Actinomycetota bacterium
CTGTACCGCCGGCTTTCCGCGCAGCGCGGCCTCGGCCTGCGCGCGCAGCTCGGCGGCGTCGGGGACGAGCTGCTGCGGGAGCTCCTGGTCGAGCAGCGCGAGCAGCAGGTGCTCGGGGTACAGCTCGGGGTTGCCCATCCGGCGCGCGAGCTCCTGCGCGGCCCCGACGGCCTCCTGCGATTTCAGTGTCAGCTTGTTGAAGTCCATATGCCTTTCAGTGTTTTGGAATGAGGTCGATTGGTGGTCTCCACGGGACGAGGTCGCGGCGGTACTGGCGATGCACCTCGTTGATCGCCGCCCGCATCTCGCGCTCCATGCGATCGAGCCGACTGCGCATGCGCAGCAGCTCGTCCTGCAGCCGCAGCACGTGCTCGACGCCGGCGAGGTTGAGCCCGAGCTCGTTTGTGAGCTGCTGGATCAGGCGCAGCCGGTCGAGATCCGCCTCCGAGTACAGGCGCGTGTTCCCGGCGGTGCGCTTCGGGCGGATCAGACCCTTGCTCTCGTAGATGCGCAGCGTCTGCGGGTGCATGCCGACGAGGTCGGCGGCGACGGAGATCATGTAGCGGGGACGGTCGTCCATCACTTACGCCTCGCTCGCATGCGCTCCAGTCGGTCGAGCTTCACGCGCATGTAGACGAAGATCCCGATCAGCCCGACCGTCCCGACTGCGACGAGGATCAACGCGGCCAGCTTCATGCGAAGAGCGCCTCCCGCGGGTTCTCGCGCGACACCTTCTGGAATTCCTCGAGTGCCTCGCGCTCCTTCTTCGTCAGCTTCTTGGGCACGGCCAGCCGCAGGCGCGCGATCAGGTCGCCCTTGCCGCTGCCCTTCAGCTTCGGCGCGCCGTGGCCACGGATGCGCAACTGCCGGCCGTCCTGCGTGCCCGCCGGCACCTTCAGCGAGACGCGGTCGCCATACGGCGTCGGCACCTCGACGGTCGCGCCGAGCGCGGCCTCCGCGTAGGTCACGGGCACGTCGACGACGAGGTCGTTGCCGCGCCGCTGGAACAGCTTCGACGGCTGCACGCGCGTCACGACGAAGAGGTCGCCCGCCGGCCCGCCGCCCTCGCCGATCTCGCCCTTCCCCTTCAGGCGGATTCGCGTGCCGTCCTTGACACCGGCCGGAATCTTCACCGTGTAGGTCTTCGTCCGCAGCTCCTGCCCCGTGCCGTGACACTCGTGGCAGGGCTTTTCGATGACGGTGCCGTTACCGCGACAGCGCGGGCACGGCTCGGAGAGCGCGAACAGGCCCTGGCTCTCCGAGATCACGCCGCGGCCGTTGCACTGCGGACAGATGATCGGCGACGTCCCGGGCTCGGCGCCGGTGCCGCCGCAAACGCGGCAGGCCGTCGTCACCTGCACGGGGATCTTCGTCTCGAGGCCGCGCAGCGAATCCGAGAAGGAGACGTTGACCGGCACCTCGATGTCGGCCCCGCGCTCCGGCTGCGCGCGCCGCGCGCCCGCGCGGCCCGCACGCCCGCCGAAGAGGCCGCCGAACAGGTCGCCGAGATCGCCGAGGTCGTTGACGGTGAAGTTGCCGCCGCTGCCGAAGTCGAAGTTGCGCGGGTCGAAGCGCGCGCCGCGACCGTCGCCGCCGAACGCGTCGTACTGCTTCCGCTTCTCCGGGTCGGAGAGCGTGTCGTACGCGTTCTGGACGTCCTTGAACTTCTCCTCGGCCGATGCGTCGCCGGGATTCTTGTCCGGGTGGTACTGCGCGGCGAGCTTTCGGTACGCCTTCTTGATCTCGTCGGGAGAGGCGCCCTTCTTCACGCCCAGCGTGTCGTACAGCGTCGCCACGATCAGGCCTCGTGAATCGGCGGTGCGGCGACGACGACCCGCGCCGGCCGGATGACCTTGTCGCCGAGCTTGTAGCCCTTCTGCACCACTTCGATGACCGAGCCCTCTTCCGCGTCCGAGGGCTGCGTGAGCAGCGCCTCGTGCACGTGCGGGTCGAACTTCCCATCGGTCTCGATCTCTGCAACCCCTTCCTTCGTGAGCACATCCGCGAGCGAGCGGTGCACGAGGCGCACGCCCTCCTCGAGCTTCGCCTCCTCGTGCTCGGCCGCCGCCTCTAGCGCGCGCCCGAGGTCGTCGAGGATCGGGATCAGCTCCTTGACGAGCCGTTCGTTCGCACGCTCCGTCAGCGCCGCGTTCTCGCGCGCGTTGCGCTTGCGGAAGTTGTCGAACTCCGCCGCGAGCCGTTGGAGCCGGCCG
>JBKOVW010000165.1:0-3779 GCA_046724095.1 Actinomycetota bacterium
CAGCCGAAGCCGAAGCGGATCCAGGTCGGCTCGGGCGCCGGTGCCACGCTCGAGGGCAAGTCCGAGAAGAAGTAGCTCGAAGCAAGGAGTCGGCACAAAGGGCGGCGAAAGCCGCCCTTTGTCGTTCCGAGCGCGGAGCGCGTGGCTGGATCGACGTGTCGCACACGAGCCATCAGGCGCTCGCGCTTGCGAGGAGCGGCGAGTTCGCCGGCGTCCGGCGGCTCGAGGACGACTTCGACCGACGCACGTCGATCTACGATGGCAAGGCGGGCTCGTCGTCTACGTCTTCAACGCGCACCGCGGCGTCACCCCGAAGGCAGGCCCGCTCCTGGCGCCGTCGCTCCTCCTGCTCGTGCCGGCCGCAGTCGGCGGCACCGTCACACGCGTGCAGGAGCCAACGCAACGCGACCGGCAACCGCTGAAGCGAGTCGCGACCGCCGCGCTCATGTGCACCGGGCTGACTGTTGCGCTCGCGTACGGGTACGCAGGCCAGCAGGATGGGAGCTGTGACACGACGACCGTGGGAACGTTCTGGACCGGGGTCACCGGCTGGGGGCGCCGTCGTGACCGCATTCGCTGCGTTCCTCCTCGGGCTGGCGGGCCTGGCCGCCGGACGCTGGTTCGTCGCGCTCGTCTGCGTCGTCGTGAACCCTCTGGCGCTCCTCTACATGGTCGCGAGCAGTGGCGCGTTCTGCTGATCTCGTGATCCGCGGCGGCGTCGTCTACGACGGCCGCGGCGGACCGGCGATGGAAGGCGACGTCGCAATCGCCGGCGACTCGATCGCAGCCGTCGGCCGGCTGGACGACTGGCGCGGGCGCGACGAGCTCGACGCCGACGGTCTCGCGGTCGCACCGGGCTTCGTGAACATGTTGAGCTGGGCGACCGAGTCGCTGCTCGAGGACGGCCGCGCGCAGAGCGACATCCGCCAGGGCGTCACGCTCGAGGTGATGGGCGAGGGCTTCTCGATGGGCCCGCTCACCGACCGGATGAAGGAGGAGGTCGAGGCACAGTCGCTGCTCGGCCATCCCGTCGAGTGGACCACGCTCGGCGAGTACCTCGAATATCTCGAACGCCGCGGCGTCTCGCCGAACGTCGCCTCGTTCGTCGGCTCGGCCACGGTGCGCGAGCACGTGATCGGCGCCGACGACCGTGCGCCGACGGAGGCGGAGCTCGCCGAGATGCAGCAGCTCGTCGTCGGTGCGATGCGTGAAGGGGCAGTCGGCCTCGCCGCCGCGCTCATCTACGCGCCCGCCTTCTACGCGCAGACGGCCGAGCTGATCGCGCTCGCACGCCCGGCCGGTATGTACATCACGCACCTGCGCAGCGAGGGCGACGCCCTGCTCGAGGCGCTTGACGAGTTCCTGACGATCGTGCGAACCGCGGGCGTGCGCGGCGAGATCTACCACCTGAAGGTGTCGGGGCAGAAGAACTGGCCGAAGCTCGAGGCGTTGATCGAGCGCGTAGAGGCCGAGCAGCGTGCGGGGCTGGAGCTCACCGCCGACATGTACACGTACACAGCAGGCGCGACGGGGCTCGACGGCGCCATGCCTCCGTGGGTGCAGGCCGGCGGCTTCGAGTCATGGCGAGAACGGCTGCGCGATCCGGACACGCGCGGACGCGTCGCGACCGAGATGCAGCAGCCGACGGACGCCTGGGAGAACATGTTCGAGCTCGCGGGGCCGGAGAACATCAAGCTGCTCGCGTTCAAGAACGAGCAGCTCCGTCCGCTGACGGGGAAGACGCTCGCCGAGGTCGCGGCCGAGCGCGGCACTCCGCCGGCGGAGACGGCGATGGACCTCGTGATCGAGGACGGCACGCGCGTCGGCGCCGCGTACTTCACGATGTCCGAGGAGAACCTCCGCCGCGAGCTCGGGCTGCCGTGGGTGAGCTTCTGTTCCGATTCGGGTGCGCCGTCGGCGGAGGGACGCTTCCTGCAGTGGAGCAGCCACCCGCGCGCATACGGCAGCTTCGCGCGCCTGCTCGGCCGATACGTCCGCGACGACAAGGTCGTCGCGCTCGAGGAGGCGGTGCGGCGGCTGACCTCCCTACCGGCGCACAACCTGCGACTTCAGCGCCGCGGCTTGCTCGAGCCGGGCTACTTCGCCGACGTCGTCGTCTTCGATCCCGAACGGATCCAGGACCACGCGACGTACGACGATCCGCACCAGTACGCGACGGGAGTCGAGCATGTGGCGGTGAACGGGACGCTCGCGCTGCGCGACGGTGAGCACACGGGCGCGCTCCCGGGGCGCGTCGTGCGCGGGCCGCAGTGGTCAGGCAATTCGCGTTCCGCCGCCTGATTTCAGTCCCTCGAAATTCGTGATCAGTGTCCCGCGCGGGAAGGCGAGCGCCGCCTCGACCTTCGGCCGCATCGAGCCCTCGGCGAGCTCGGGCAGCAGCGCCTCGGCATCGGCGCGCGAAAGCCCGTCGATCTGCTCCTGGTCAGCGCCGCCGAAGTTGCGGTAGACGGCCGGCACCTCGGTGAGGATGATCAGCCGCTCGGCCTCGAGGCCGGTCGCGAGCAGCGCCGAAGCCCGGTCCTTGTCGATCACCGCGTCGACGCCCGTCAGGCGGTCGCCGCGGCGCACGACCGGGATCCCGCCCCCGCCGCATGCGATCGCGACAGCAGCGCTGTCCGACAGACGGCGGATCGCGTCGAGCTCCACCACTTCGAGTGGCTGCGGCGACGGCACGACGCGGCGGTGGCCGCGGTTCGCGTCCGACACCAGCGCCCAGCCGCGCTCGCGCTGGAGCTGCTCGGCGTGCTCAGCGGAGTAGAACGGGCCGATCGGCTTCGTCGGCCGATCGAAGGCGGGGTCGTCGGCCGCGACCCGCACGTGCGTGAGCACACACACGGGTGTCGCGTACGGGCGCAGCTCGGCCGCGACCAGCGCGCCGATCTCGGCCTGTGTCTGTGCGACGGCCAGCCAGAGCGGCAGCGGCGGTGCCTCGTCGGCGGCGCGCTCCTGCCGGATCAGCTCGTTGCCGACCTGCGGTCCGTTCCCGTGCGTGATGACGAGGCCCGGCCCGAGCAGCGGCTGTAGGGCGGCGACGGCGCGCCGGAGGTTGGCGAGCTGCTCCGCGGCCGTGCCTCGCTCGCCGGGACGCATCAACGCGTTCCCGCCGAGCGCTACGACCGTCGCGCTCACACGAGCGCGGTTTCCAGCAGGCCCTTCTCGACGAGCACGTCTTTCAGCGTCGGCTCGCCCATCTCCTGGAGCTTGTACGTCACTCGCTGCGCCGGCTTGTCGATGTCGATCAGCCGTCGGAGATCGATCGGCGTTCCGATCAGGACGAGGTCGGCGTCGCAGCGCTCGATCGTCTCGCGCAGGTCCTCCATCTGCTTGCGGCCGTAACCCATCGCGGGGAGGAGCGTGCCGATCTCGGGGTACTGCTCGAACGTCTCGGCAATCGTCCCCACCGCGAACGGGCGCGGGTCGACGAGCTCGGCAGCGCCGTGCTGCTTCGCCGCCAGCACGGCCGCGCCGTAGGTCATCTCGCCGTGGGTCAGCGTCGGCCCGTCCTCGATCGCGAGCACGCGCTTGCCGCGAATCTCCTCGGCGTCGCCCTCCACGTCGAAGGGCGACGCGGCGAGGACGACCCGCGCGTTCGTCGTGTTGTCGTGGATCGAGTCGAGGACGGCGTCGATGCCGTCCTGCGGCGCACTGTCGATCTTGTTCACGACGCAGACGTCGGCCATGCGCAGGTTGGTCTCGCCCGGGTGGTAGCGAAGCTCGTGGCCGGGACGGTGAGGATCGACGACGACGATGTGCACGTC
>JBKOVW010000198.1:0-2973 GCA_046724095.1 Actinomycetota bacterium
TGGCCGTTGGCCTCGGTCGCCACCATCCGCCATGCTCCCGCGGTGCCCATTGACGGCGTCGCGAAGGCGAGGCACGCCTCACGACCGGCGTACGAGGTCCGCGAGCCGACCGGTTCGATGGCCGCGTCCGCGCGCAGCACCTCGCGAAAGGCGTCGGCGTCGGACGCCTCCCACGCCGCCATGTACCCGGCGAGCAGTTCCCGGGCCCGAGGCGATGTGGCGTCCAGCACGTCGTCGCGGGCCGGCGCCGCCTCGTCGAGCCGCGCCCTGGCCCGCTGCAGGGCGCTCTTGACGGCCGGCACCGACATGCCCAGCGCCTCGCCGGTCTCGGCCGCGGAGAAGGCCAGCACCTCCCGCAACAGCAGAACGGCACGCTGGCGGGGGGCGAGGTGCTGCAACCCGGCCACGAAGGCGAGCCGCACGCTCTCCCGCGCGGTCACCAGGTCGGCCGGGTCCGTCGGGAACGGCTCGAGCCACGGACCGAGGTCGCGCTGAGCGAGGTCGTCCGGAGCGAGGCCGAATGAGCGTGCACGCCGCCCGTGGCTCTCGATCACGTTCAGGCAGACGTTCGTGGCGATCCGGTAGAGCCAGGTGCGCACCGACGAACGCCGCTCAAAGGTCTCCCACCCCCGCAGCGCCCGCACGTAGGTGTCCTGCACGACGTCCTCGGCTTCGTGAAAGGCGCCGAGCATCCGGTACGCGTGGGCGAACAACCCCCGGCGTTCCCGCTGGAACGCCTCGGTCAGAGCCCCAGCTTCGGACGCACCCATGCGGCCAGCCTCCCGATCGCCTCGTCGGCAACCGGTGCCCGCCCGGCGGCCATCTGGAACGTATGCAGCTGCCCGTCGAAGACGTCCAGCCGGGCGCCGGTCAGCTTCGCGAGGCGCTCGCTGTCCCCCCGGCCGCTCTCGTCGCCGCCGCACTGCACGTACACCGGCGGCAGCACGGACAGGTCGGCGTGGAAGGCGTTGACCTCCGGCGCCAGGCCGCTGATCCCCTCCGGCAGGTACTGCTGAATGAGACCCTGCACCATCGGCCGGGTGAAGAATAGGTCGGTGGCGGCGTTCTCCTCGTACGAGGTAGCGGTCTGCGCCGGGTCCATGTCGATCCACGGCGACAGCAGCAGCAGCGTGGCCGCGCCGGGCTGGCGCAGGGCGACCTGCACGGCCAGGCCGCCGCCGGAGGAATCGCCGGCCAGCGCCACCGTCCGGGTGCGCGCCGCCGCCCGCCGGTACGCCGTGACCGCGTCCTCGATCTGCGCCGGGTAGCGGAACTGCGGGGCGAGCCGGTAGGTCGCGAGCAGCACCCGTACACCGGCCGCCTTCGCGAGGTGCCCGTACATCTTGCGGTGCGTGTACCGCGACCCGCCCACGAAGCCGCCACCGTGCAGCGCGACGATCACCGCGTCCGGGCCGGCGCCGTGCGGGACGAGCCACATCGCCTGCACGCCGTCCGCCGACACCTCCGCGTAGTCCAGGCCGTGCGGCTCGGCGGTCACGTCGCCCCACCGGTCGTCTTCGCCCATGTCCCCGGCGGCCCAGCGGGCGTACATCTCCCTGATCGCATCCATGTCAGTACCGACCGCGGACGTACCCGAAAGGAATCGCGGCGCACTCTCTGCGGCCATGAGCGGACGACGCGTCAGGGTCATTGCGATCGATCTGGTCCCAGAGCTCGTCCGCACTGGACGCGCACATGAGGAAGTGGAGCGCAATCGCCCCGAACCGTCGCGCGGTCGGATCGCTTACACCGGCCGTACCAGAAAGTCCTCGAAGGAAATCCGCGAGGCGGTGTCGGATCGGGGCAGAGGTGTTCGTGGCAGGGGTGAGAGGCCGCCCACGAGGGGGGCCCCAGGAAAGGGAACTGCGATCATGAAACTGACGACCGTCACGATCGTCTCCGTCGACGGAGTGATGCAGGGACTCGGCGGGCCGGATGAGGACCGCAGGGGCGGATTCGAGCGCGGCGGATGGGTCACGCCGTACGCCGACAACGAGAGCATGGCGTTCCTGAACGATGTCTATGGGCGCGCGGACGGGTTCCTGTTCGGTCGGTGGACCTACGAGCTTTTCGCCGGCTCCTGGGGAACGTGGCCAGATCCGGGCGACAGCCCCATCTGGACGGCGTTGAACACGCGGCCCAAGTACCTCGCATCGAACGCGCTCACCGAACCGCGGTGGGCGGACACGACCGTCCTCTCCGGTGACGTCGCGGCGGCCATGGGCGAGCTGAAGGCCAAGCGGGCGGGTGAGCTGCAGGTGCACGGCAGCGGCGGTCTGGTCCGCTGGCTACTCGACAACCAGCTTGTCGACGAGATCACCCTGCTCACCGTCCCGGTGGTCGTCGGCCAGGGCACGCGGCTGTTCCCCGACACCGGCCCGGACGCAGCGCTCGAACTGGTGGAATCGCGGTCCACCCCGAAGGGTGTAACGATCCAGGTCTACCGGCCCACCGGCCGCCCGCAGTATGCAACCGCCACCATGGAAACCTGAAGCACGTGACGTAGGTGATGCACTAGACGACCGACCGGTTCCAGCCGCATGGCCAAGACCCACCCAACGTTGGAAACGAGAAGTACCTCGCCGACTTCTGGATCATCGAGGCCTCCGACCTCGACGTGGCGCTCAAGCTCGCCACCGAGGGGTCGAAGGCCTGCAATCGGAAAGGTCGAGGCGCGGCGCACCGCTGCGGAAGCCGCCGGCCGCGCCTACGGCCGGCGCAGGTGTCCAGCGATGGCTTCGACGAGTCGGATTGTTCACAACCGGCGTAGCAGACAGTCGTTGAAGGACATCCGGGAGGCGGTGTCGGATCGGGGCAGAGGTGTTCGTGGCAGGGGTGAGCGGCCGCCCACGAGGGGCGCCCCGAACCACAGGAGATGATCCGAGATGCAGTACCTGGTTTCCGTGATCCACGACTCGACCAGCCTCGCCACCCCGGACGAGATGGCTGCCATCGACGCGTTCAACTACCGGC
>JBKOVW010000255.1:0-3497 GCA_046724095.1 Actinomycetota bacterium
CGATCCCAGTCGATCGCCCAGCCCATCCGCTTCATCTGGGCGCGGATCTTCGTGATGTTCTCGCGGATGATGTCCCGCGGATGTCCGCCGTCGCGGATCGCCGCGTTCTCGGCGTTCAGCCCGAAAGAGTCGAATCCCATCGGCCGCATGACGCGCTTGCCGTTGCGGCGGTGGAAGTGCGTGAGGACGTCGCCCTGCGTGTAGTTCCGCACCTGGCCGACGTGCAGCGTCCCCGACGGATACGGGAGCATCTCGAGGACGTAGTACGCGTCGCCGGCGTCGGGACCGGCGTTCGGCGTGTGGAAGGCGTTCTCGTCCTCCCACACCTTCTGCCATCTCGTCTCGATTGCCTGCGGCTCGTATGTGTCCATGACCGTCCTCAGATACGAAAAAGCCTCTCGTGAGAGAGGCCGCGGGGAGCTGACGCGGGCTTCGCCGCGGTGGCTCCCTTCCCTACAAAAGCAGTTCCTTCATTGGTACGAAGTTTAGCGGTGAGGGAAGATCCCCGCCATGAGCGATTACACCCACCTCAACCTCAAGGAAGACGTCGACGACCAGGCACCGAACTTCGGCCTCGCCCCCGACCTCGAGTTCCGGATGGCGCGCGTGCCGCTCGCGATGGAGAACGCCGGCCTCAGCTATCTCCGCATAGCGCCGGGGTTTCGAATGCCCTTCGGGCACAAGCACAAGCAGCAGGAGGAGGTCTATGTCCTCGTCAACGGCGGCGGCCGGATCAAGATCGAAGACGAGGTTCGCGA
The DNA here is from genome assembly GCA_046724095.1 of Actinomycetota bacterium. GTDB lineage: Bacteria > Actinomycetota > Thermoleophilia > Gaiellales > Gaiellaceae > 3-1-20CM-4-69-9. The sequence continues at coordinate 759 of JBKOVW010000255.1, forward strand.
GCTCAAGCAGTGGGACGCCGTCCGCCTCCACAAGGACACCATGCGGAGCTTCGAGGCGGGCGACGACGGCGCGGAGTTCATCGCCATCGGCGCGCCGAACACCGGGCCTGGTGACGCCGACATGACGCAGGACTGGTGGAGCGACTAACGCGCCGCTCCTAGAGCTGTTCCCGGACACGGCCGCCGTTGCGGACGGCGAGCTCGTCGTCGGCGGGGTGCGCGCGCCCGCGCTCGCTGCGGAGCTCGGCACGCCGCTCCTCGTCTACTGCCGGGAAACTGTTCTCGCGCGCGCACGCGCGTATGCGCGCGTGGACCCGGATGCGCTCGTCGTTTACGGGACGAAGGCGTTTCCGAATGTGGCGCTGCTGCGACTCCTCGCGGCCCACGGCCTGGGTGCCGACGTCTCGACGCTAGGCGAGCTCGAGTTCGCGCGGCGCGCCGGCCTCTCCGGCGAGCGCCTGGTCTTCCACGGGAACAACAAGTCCGACGCGGAGCTGCGCGCGGGCGCGCAGGCCGGTGTGCTGGTCGTCCTCGACGCCCTCGAGGAGGTCGAGCGTGCGCAAGCGGCGGCAGTGCGGAGCGTGCTCGTCCGCCTCACCCCCGGGATCGAGGCGGAGACACATCATGCGATCCGCACGGCTCACGCCGAGTCGAAGTTCGGGCTGTCGCCCGACGACGCGGTCGCCGCAGTAGCGAGCGCGCGCACGGCAGGGCTCGACGTGGCCGGCCTGCATATCCACATCGGCTCGCAGCTGACGCGCGCCGAAGAGAGCGTCGCCGCCGTGGAGCGGATGGTCGAGGTCGCGCGGCGCTGCGAGGGCTGGGAGCCGCGTGTCTTCAACATCGGCGGCGGTCTCGGCATCCGGCACACGCTCGGCGAGAAGGCGCCCGACATCGAGGCCTTCGCCGGCGAGCTCGTTCGGCAGGTCCGCGCCCGCTGGCCGCAGCCCGTGCGGCTGATCCTCGAGCCCGGGCGTTCGCTGATCGGCCAGGCGGGCCTGACGCTGTACGAGGTCGGCGCGGTGAAAGGCACGACCGCCGCCATCGACGGAGGGATGTCGGACAACCCGCGGCCGCAGCTGTACGGCGCGCGCTACGACGCGATGCTCGCGAACCGCGCGGACGAGCCGGCGACGGCGAGCTATCGGATCGCCGGCAAGCACTGCGAGTCAGGCGACGTGCTGATCGAGGCCGTCGACCTTCCGCAGCTGCGCCGCGGCGACCTGCTGGCGGTGCCGGCAACCGGCGGCTACACCCTCTCGATGGCGTCGAACTACAACGGCGTCCCCCGTCCGGCGGCCGTCCTCGTCGGGGACGGCCGCGCCGAGCTGATCCGCCGCCGCGAGGCGGTAGACGACCTGCTCCGGTTCGAGCCCCCGAATCAGGGTTAGCCCCCTGTCGCGGCGCCCGGCCGTCGCCGATGGTGAGGATATGTTCGAGTCCGGCATCGGCCCAGGCGTCCGCAGCGACCGCTTCGGCACGTGGTCGCTGATCACGTTTCTGTTCCTCTTCCTCGCTCCGGCGATCGGCGGCCCGGAGCTCGCCTGGTGGCTGCCGTTGCTCGCGTGCGCGGCGGCGACGCTCGGCGCGATCGGGTGCGGCGTGGCGGGCATGTTCGTTCGCGAGCAGCGCCGGCCCGCGCTGAAGGGCCTGCTGAAGGCGGCGATACCGACGGTCGTCGGCGGGGCGTTCGTGCTGTTCCTGATCGCGCTGTCGTCGCTGACCTTCGAATAGCGGCCTACAGCGCGGCGACCAGGTCGTTGGTCGGCACATACGCCGCGCCGACGGAGGCATCGTTCAGCGATCCCAGCGTGAGCGTCACGGCGACCGGAGCGCCGTGCCGGAGGAGGTGCAGCCGAACGGTGTCCCCCGCGCTCAACTTGGCGAACTGGTCGTACAGAACCGGGCCGATCGCATATTGGGCGCCGCGCCGGCGCGCATTGCCGACGGCCGAGAGCACGTCGCCCTTTTCGATCTTCCCCACAGCCGGAGAACCGGTGACGACATCGACGATCTGGAGCGGCGAGGCGTTGTCGTTCACGTCGACCGGCCTGACGACGGCGCCGAGCCACGGCCGCTCGTCCGAGAGCTCCGCCACCGAGCCGTCGTTGTGCCGGCCGACAGTGAACGCGTAGCTGCGGATCGGGCAGCAGTGCGCGTCCGACGGTGTCCAGTACGACTCGCGCGCGCGAATCACCGGCGTTCGCGACTCGGTCCCGAGGCGGTAGCGGACGCCGCCGTCCCCGCTCCAGAAATAGGCGAGGTCGGCGACGCCGCCGTGGAAGCCGACGACCACGAGATCGCCCGGGGCTGGAGCCGGCGCCCAGGTTGCTCGTCGCGGGGCTCACGAACTGATCAGGGGGCTGAGTCTTCTTGCCGTCGAAGAGGACGATCCAGCGCAGCGCGACCGAGTCCCAGGACAGGACCTGTAGGTCGGCGGAATCGAATCCGAGCGATCCCGTCGGCGGCCCGACGGAGGTCACGACGGCCTCCGGACCCGACTGACCGGTCAGGTGCGCGTACCACACGCGTCGCGCGCGATAGTCGGCAGGCAGAACGCGCGCGAAAGGCGGACGCGGGACTCCGCTCGGGAGCCCGCTGACGACGATCGCGTGATCCGGTGCGGATCGGTGGTGACTGCCGCTCGAGCATGCACAGACCGCGACCGCCACCAACGCCGGGAACGTGACGGTCAGCGCGCGCCGCATCTCGGGTCAGCGCACGGCGGCGAACCCGGGG
>JBKOVW010000359.1:0-5980 GCA_046724095.1 Actinomycetota bacterium
TACATGCCCGCCGAACCGCCCGGCATCTACCGGCGCCGCGGCGCGCGACGATGCCGTCGCGCGCCGCAAAACAGGTGCCAGACCGGTCAGGAATGGAGAAGCGCGGGCCACCGAGCCGCAGGTAGCGTGACCGCCATGGACATCGCCATTCACGCGGGCTTCCTCCCGCACGATGCCCGGCAGGTCAATCTGCGGCTTCCCGTTCGTTTTTAAGCTCGACAAAGACACACCGGGGTCGATGTGACCCACGACTTCAGGAGTGACCATGACCGGCTCTTCCACCCAGGGAATCAAGACAGTGTTGCATCCCGTGTCGGACCTGGCGACGGCCAAAGCGGTGTACACCGCCCTGCTCGGCGTGCCGCCGCAGACCGACGATTCCTACTACGTCGGCTTCGAGGCCGCGGGCCAGCAAATCGGGCTGGTGCCGCGCGGGGGGCCGCAGGGCATGACCTCGCCGGTGGCCTACTGGCACGTGCTGGATATCGAGGCGAAGCTGGCCGAGGTGACCGCGGCCGGTGCCACCGTGAAGGAGCCTGTACGCGACGTAGGTGGCGGCCGCCTGGTGGCCACCGTCACCGACCCCGATGGCAACGTCCTCGGGCTGCTTCAGGACCGATGAGTCTGGCCGCCACCCGGGCCCGCCTAACGGATGGAGACAGGATGAGCATGGCCACGAGGACAGACACGCGGTCGCCTGCGCCGCGCATTGCCGATAGCCACGATCTGATCCGCGTGCACGGCGCGCGCGTGAACAACCTCAAGGATGTCAGCATCGAGATCCCGAAGCGTCGGCTGACGGTGTTCACCGGCATCTCCGGCTCGGGCAAGAGCTCTCTGGTGTTCGGCACGATCGCCGCGGAGTCGCAGCGGCTGATCAACGAGACTTACAGCGCCTTCGTGCAGGGCTTCATGCCGACGCTGGCGCGGCCCGAGGTAGACGTACTGGAAGGGCTGACGACCGCGATCATCGTCGACCAGGAGCGGATGGGCGCCGACGCCCGCTCCACGGTCGGCACTGCCACCGACGCCAACGCGATGCTGCGCATCCTCTTCAGCCGGCTCGGACAGCCGCACATCGGCTCGCCCAGCGCGTTCTCCTTCAACGTCGCCTCAGTCCGAGCGAGCGGTGCGATCACCGTCGAACGCGGCGCCAGCAAGACCGTGCGACGGACCTTCAGCCGCGTCGGCGGCATGTGTCCGCACTGCGAGGGCCGGGGCTCGGTCACCGACTTCGACCTGTCTCAGCTGTACGACGACAGCAAGTCGCTCAACGAGGGCGCGCTCACGATCCCGGGCTACAGCGTCGACGGCTGGTACGGCCGCATCTTCAGCGGCTGCGGCTTCTTCGACCCGGACAAGCCGATCCGCGAGTTCACCAAGACCGAGCTCCACGACTTGCTCTACAAGGAGCCGACCAGGATCAAGGTCGACAACATCAACCTGACGTACGAGGGTCTGATCCCGAGAATCCAGAAATCGTTCCTGTCCAAGGACCGGGAGGCGATGCAGCCGCACGTCCGGGCGTTCGTGGATCGGGCGATCACCTTCACCGCGTGCCCCGATTGCGGCGGCACCCGGCTCAGCGCGGCGGCCCGATCGTCGAAGATCAAGGGGATCAGCATCGCCGACGCCTGCGCGATGCAGATCAGCGAGCTCGCCGAGTGGGTGAGCCGCCTCGACGAGCCGTCGATGGTACCGCTGCTCGAGGCGCTGGGACAGACTCTCGACTCGTTCGTGGAGATTGGGCTGGGCTACCTCTCGCTCGACCGCCCGTCGGGCACGCTGTCGGGTGGCGAGGCACAGCGCACCAGGATGATCCGTCACCTAGGGTCCTCGCTCACCGACGTCACCTACGTCTTCGACGAGCCCACCATTGGCTTGCACCCTCATGACATCCAGCGGATGAACGAACTGCTGCTGCAACTGCGCGACAAGGGCAACACAGTGCTCGTCGTGGAGCACAAGCCGGAAGCGATCGCGATCGCCGAGCACGTCGTCGACCTCGGCCCGGGCGCCGGCACCGAGGGCGGCGAGGTGGTGTTCGAGGGCACCATCGAAGGGTTGCGGGGGAGCGGCACCCTCACCGGCCGCCATCTCGACGATCGGGCCGCCCTCAAGGAGCCGGTGCGGACGCCGTCGGGCGTGCTGAAGGTGCGCGGCGCCAGCACCCACAACCTGCAGAACGTCGACGTCGACATACCCCTCGGCATACTGGTGGTGATCACTGGCGTGGCCGGGTCGGGAAAGAGCTCCCTGATCCACGGCTCAGTCTCGGGCCGGGACGGTGTGGTGTCGATCGACCACGCAGCGATCAAGGGCTCGCGGCGCAGCAACCCGGCGACGTACACCGGACTGCTCGACCCGATCCGCAAGGCGTTCGCGAAGGCCAACGGCGTGAAGTCGGCGCTGTTCAGCGCCAACTCCGAGGGCGCCTGCCCGACCTGCAACGGAGCTGGCGTCATCTACACCGACCTGGCGATGATGGCCGGCGTCGCCTCCATCTGCGAGGACTGCGAGGGGAAGCGGTTCCAGGCCGAGGTGCTCGAGTACAAGTTCGGCGGCAGGGACATCAGCGAGGTGCTCGCGATGCAGGTGACCGAGGCGACCGGGTTCTTCGGGTCCGGCGAGGGCAAGAACGCTCCTGCGCACAAGATCCTGACTCGGCTCGCCGACGTCGGGCTCGGCTACCTCAGCATCGGCCAGCCGCACACCACGCTGTCGGGTGGCGAGCGGCAGCGGCTCAAGCTGGCCACCCGGATGGGCGAGAAGGGCGGCGTCTACGTCCTCGACGAGCCGACCGTCGGCCTCCACCTCGCCGACGTCGAGCAGCTGCTCGGCCTGCTCGACCGGCTCGTCGACTCCGGCAAGTCGGTCATCGTCATCGAGCACCACCAGGCGGTCATGGCGCACGCCGACTGGATCATCGACCTCGGTCCAGGCGCCGGCCACGACGGCGGCCGAGTCGTCTTCGAGGGCACACCCGGCGGCCTCGCCGCCGCCCGCTCCACCCTCACCGGCGAGCACCTCGCGGCCTACGTCGGCACCTGACCCGGGCCTCGCGGGGTCTCGGGGAAGCCCGCGACCTGCGCTACCGTCCCCTGCGACAGGAACCGGGAGACGACCCCGCGCTGGTCGAGGACCTCGATGGCGTGCGAGTGCAGGCGGCCCGAGCGCGAGTCGGCCAGGTCCTGGCTAACGTGCTCATTGATACCTCCAAGAACTTGTGCGAGTGAATGGCGATGAGGCTGCCGCGCGTGGCGTCACGAGCTCGTGAGGATGACGAGCCGCTGGGTCGCGCGGGTCATCGCGACGTAGCGGTCGACCGCTCCTTCGATGCCCGTGCCGAACGTCTTCGGGTCGACGAGGATGACCAGGTCGAACTCGAGCCCCTTCGACAGTTCCGGGGTCAGCGACCGGACACGCCACGTTGCCGTGAACGTGGGATCGCCGATGACGCAGGCGACGCCGTCGGCATGCGCGGCGAGCCACGCATCGATGATCGAGGCCAGGTCCGAGGTAGGTCCGTGCACGACGGGGATGCCGGTGTGGCGGATGGAGACCGGTACGTTGGCGTCCGGGAGCACAGCCCGGATGACCGGCTCGGCTTCCGCCATGACCTCTTCCGGCGTCCGGTAGTTGATGCTCAGGGAAGCCAGGCTGATCTGGTCGAACCCGACCTGCTCGAGCCGTTCCCGCCACGACTCCGTGAACCCGTGCCTGGCCTGGGCCCGGTCCCCGACGATGGTGAAGCTCCGGGACGGGCAGCGGAGCAGCAGCATCTGCCATTCGGCGTCGGTCAGTTCCTGCGCCTCGTCCACGACGATGTGCGCGAACGGGCCCGCGAGCAGATCCCGGTCGGTGCTGGGCAGCGCGGCCTGGTCGACCAGGGCGTCGGCGAAGTCCTCGCCGCGCAGCATCGTCACCAGGCCGGTGCCATACTCGTCGTCGGCCGCCTCGGCCAGGTCGTCCACGACCCGGGCCATCTGCTCGCGTTCGGCGGCGACCGTGGCGTCATGCCTGTGCTTGCGGCGCGACGCCTGCGGGTCGCCGAGCCGCTGCCGGGCCGCGTCCAGGAGCGGCAGGTCGGACACCGTCCATGCCTGGGCGTCCGCGCGCTGCAGCTTACGAACGTCATCGGGGCTGAGCCAGGGAGCGCACATGCGCAGGTAGGCGGGTACCGACCACAGGTCTCCGACGAGGTCCGCCGGGTCGAGCAGCGGCCACGCCCGGCTGAAGGTCGTGCGCAACTCCTCGTTGTGCATCAGTGACCTGCGGAGCAGGTGCTCCGGGGCGTCGCCGTCGCGGGAGTCCATCAGGATCGTGATCAGCTCTTCCCAGATCCGCCCGCGCGCCTCGTTGTGCGGAGTGCCGGGTTCTGCTGCCTCGAACGCCTCGGCCCAGTCGTCGGCGCTCAGCCGGATGTCAGACCAGGGGAGTCTCGACCGTCATCGGCTTGGCGGGCGGCTGCTCGTAGAACCTGACGGCCGGCTCGATCGCCTTCACCATGTCCGCCGACGACTTCAGCCGGACCACGTCCGGGTCGGTCTCCATCGCTGCCATGGCTCCCTCGGGGAGGAGGTCCCGCAGGGTGGCTGTCTGCACGCCCTCCTCGCCAAGGCTGGGGAGAACGTCGGCGACGTAGGCCAGGTAGGGCTGGTGCGGGCCGACGAACAGCACGCCGCCGCGGCGGTGACCGAGGCGAGGATCGGAGTAGAGCAGGTAGGCGGTGCGGTGCAGGGCGACGACGGTCTTCCCGGTACCCGGGCCGCCGTCGACGACGAGGGCGCCGGCCGATCCCGCGCGGATGATGGCGTCCTGGTCGGCTGCGATGGTGCCGAGCACGTCCCGCATCCGGTCCGACCGGCTGGCGCCCAGGCTGGCGATGAAGGCGGACTGGTCGTCCAGCGCGGCGTGCCCGTCAAGGCCGTCCGGGGTGAACACCTCGTCCCAGTAGTCGCTGATCCGGCCGCGGGTCCAGCGGTACCGGCGGCGGCTGGCCAGGCCCATCGGGTTGGCGTGGGTCGCCCCGAAGAACGGCTCGGCCGCGGGGGAGCGCCAGTCGACCAGCAGTCGGCGCCCCTCACTGTCGGTGAGGCCGAGTCGTCCGATGTACACGGGCTCGGGGTTGCCCGCGCTGACGACGCGGCCGAGGCACAGGTCCAGGCCGAAACGGCGCAGGGCACGCAGCCGCGCGGCCAGCCGGTGGACGTCCCGGTCCATCGCCGCCTGGCCGATGCCGCCGGGTGCCTTACGCTCGGCATCGAGGCGGTCGGACAGGTCCGCGACCGACCGCTCGAGGCTCTCCGCGACGGCCGCGAAATGCCGCTCGTCGTCGGCGATCAGCGCCGGGTCGGCCTTGGGAGAGAGCCGCTCTGGAAGGTCAAACGCGCTGGTAGTCAGCGGGTTCACGTCATCAGCTCCTATCTGAGGTCGCATCCAACCGTTGCGAGCAGAAAGGCGTCCGGGCTGGCAAGGCGTCCGGGCTGGCACGGCACGCCGGCACCGGCCAGCCGCTCGGTGAACTCCTCGTCCGGCGGGGCGCATGCCCGCACCGCGGCGCCGTATGCCCGCAACCGCGCCGCTAGTCCCGCCAGCGGTTCGGCGTCCCCGCGCGACCCGTACGCCGGCAACGGCACACACTTCGCGACCCCGTTTCCATAGATTCCGGCCCCGGCCAGCGATTATGCGGCACGACCCGGGTCTTGCCGCAAGGCCCCCGGTGCGTTATATATTGAAAGTGGAGAGGTGTGAGTGTTCTCCTTTCCTGTGATAATCCGCTCTGGACGGGCAGCCTCCTCGCGAAGCGGCGGTGCCCCGCTGTCGGCGGTATCGTCGGCCCAGGAGGATTTCCCATGTCGGCAAGGCTCGTGTAACCGGGTGTTCTAATCGATAGCTCACCAGGGCACGCTCGCGGCAGGGCACGCTCTCGCAAGTGGAGTTGAGGCAAGTTCTTCCATCGGATGCAACGCGCCTCACT
>JBKOVW010000233.1:0-2936 GCA_046724095.1 Actinomycetota bacterium
ACAGAAAGGAGACCGCCGACCGGCGAAGCTTCTCTCCGGAGACGCCGAGGCAAGGGTGAAAAGGTGGGGTAAGAGCCCACCAGCGTCGTGGCGACACGGCGGCTAGCCAAACCCCGTCCGGTGCAAGGCAAACAGGTCCCGTTCAGGCGGCCCGCCGAGGGACCGGGTTGCTGCACAGAGGGATGGTCACCGAAAACAGAATCCGGCTTACAGGCCTGCTACGGAGAAGCCCGCGCCTCGCGCGGGCTTCTCTACTTGCCGCGACATTCGTGGTCGCGGCGCCTCCACCCACTGACGCGCCGCTCCCGCGACAGCCGGCGCTGGTCGCCAAGGCGCTCACCGCGACCGACGCCGACCTGCGTGTGGCGATCACCCGCTGGACGCCGAAGCCGGCGCCCGCGCCGCGCGACGTGGTGCTCGGCGCGCTGTACGAGCAGCGTCTCTACCGGCTGCTCGCGCGCGACGCGAAGCTCGCCGAGGCAACGACTCCGTTAGTGAGCCCGCGGCTCCGCGCGACGACACGTGACCTGCTCGTCGCGCACCGCGAGCTCTACCGGCTGACGCCGCCGCTCCCCTCCCGCGCGAAGGTCAAGGTCGGCCCCGCCGCGCCCGCGCCGACGTTGCTTGCCTACTACCGCGAGGGGCAGCGGCGGTTCAGCGTTCCGTGGGACGTGCTTGCCGCCGTCAACTTCGTCGAATCCAAATTCGGCAAGCTCCGCAATGCGAGCGCATCCGGCGCGCAGGGCCCGATGCAGTTCATGCCTGCGACGTGGGCGCGCTACGGCCTCGGCGGCAACGTCCACGACGTGCAGGACGCCATCCTCGGCGCAGCGAACTACCTGCACTCGTCGGGCGCGCCGCGCAACATGCGGCGTGCGCTGCACTCGTACAACCCGTCGCCCGCGTACGTCGACGCCGTCCTCCGCTATGCGCGCACGATGCGCACCGACCGCGCGATGTTCTACGAGCTCTACAACTGGCAGGTCTTCCTGAAAACGCCGCGCGGAGAGCGGCGCGTCACCGGGCCTGGTCTCCCCTAGACCAGATGCTCAGAGCCCCCACCGGCTCGAAGCCGAGGCGCCGGTACATGTTCGCGGCCTGCGGGCTCGGCGCGAGCACCGCCGGGAGGCCGGTGTCGGTCAGCATGGCGGCGCGCGTGAGCGCCGTGCCGTAGCCGCGCCGTCTCGCGGAGGCGACCGTCGCGACGCCGAAGACGCCGACGGCGTCGTCCAGGACGTACCCCATCGCGGCTGCGACCGGGCGCCCGTCGACGCGTCCCGTGAACATGTGCATCGCGTCGTCGTCGAGGCCGCTCGGCGGATGGAACGTTCCGGGCTCGATCGTGTCGTCCTCGCTGCCGAAGCCGCGGACGCTCACCGCTTCGAACTCCACGACCTCCTCCGGCGTGCGAACGCGCACGACCTCCAGCGCGGGCGGCGTCGTGTCGGGCGCCGGCCCGGGCGGACGGTAGAACCACGGTTCCGTCCGCCAAACGTGGAACCCGTGGGCCTGGAGCTCGAGCGTCTGCCACACGTCGCCGACGCTGCCCGGCACGCCCGCGATCGCCTCCGTGGGGACGCCGGGCTCGAGCGTGATCCCGGCGAGATAGATGTACGGCGGCCGGTCGAGCGCGCGCCACATCCCGTCGGCGCGCTCGGAGCGAACTCCGAGCGCTGTCAGCCACGAGGCGTGCCAGCCGGCGTACGCCTCGGCGCAGAGGCTCACGGGGTCGCGCATGGACGGGAGCGTACGCGGGCCGATCCCCCGAATTGAGGAGGCCGTCGTCCCGATCCGCGGCCGAAATTGATTGCAGAGACCGGGGTCTACCGGACTTCCATGCGGCCACATGCACCTGAGAACCAGCAGTACCGGTCGTCCCGTTGCGGGACGTGATCGCTCTTGCGCCCTCTTGCCGCCAGACATAACCGTGCCTCCGGCGTTCAGCGGCCGCCGCGCCTCGTCCTCCGCTTCGCCGTCTCCGCAGCGGTCTTGCTCTCGCTCGGAGCCTTCGTCATCGTGACCTTCGTCCGGCAGCACGCGATCTCGCAGGCGGAGAGCGCGGCGGTCTTCCACTCGCGCTTCGTCGTCAGCTCCGTCCTCGGCGACCGGCTCCGACCCGGCGACTTCTCCGGCCCCGTCGGGCCCGATCGCACCGCGACGCTCGACGCCGTCGTGCAGTCCGACATCCTCGTCGGCGGCAGCCGCACGCTCGAGCTCTACGGCCCCGACGGACACGTCACCTACTCCACCACCAAGAGCCAGCTGGGCACGGTTCCGCCGGACGCAACGAAGGCGCGCGCCGCGCGCGCGAACGCAGACGTCGCGAAGGCCGTCGAGACCTTCGACGGGCGGAAGGTGCTCAAGGTCTTCGTCCCGGTCGCCTTCATCGGCTCAGACGAGCCGGCGGGGGTGCTGGCGCTCGCGCAGGACTACGAGCCGATCACCCAGGCGGGGCGCAAAGGGCTGCCGCCTGTGATCGGCGTGTTGCTGCTCGTGCTGCTCACGCTCTACGGCTCGCTGTTCCCGCTGCTGCGCCGGGTCACGGCGCGCCTGCGCGGACAGGTTGAGCAAATCGAGAAGCTGGCGCTGTACGACGCGCTCACCGGGCTTGCGAATCGCAGGCTCTTCCACGACCGCCTCGAGCAGGCCTTCCTGGCGGGGCAGCGCAACGGCACCGGCTTCGCGCTGATGCTGCTCGACCTCGACCGCTTCAAGGAGGTCAACGACAGCTTCGGGCACCAGGCCGGTGACGCGGTTCTGGAGCACTTCGCCGCCCGACTCCAGAATGTCGCGCGCGCGAGCGACACCGTTGCGCGGCTCGGCGGCGACGAATTCGCTCTCATCCTCCAAGGCGCTGCGGACCCGGCGTGCGCGCTCCGCGTCGCCGAGCGCATTTGCAACGCGCTCGACGAACGCGTCCTGGTCGACGGGACCAC
>JBKOVW010000047.1:0-4250 GCA_046724095.1 Actinomycetota bacterium
TCGCGCACCTGAGCGAGCGGTGGCTGACGGTCGGGAGAGGGTCGGTGGTGCGCCTGCGGTTCGATCAGCCGGTGAGCGCCGTGGCAGAAGGTGAAGGCGGGCGGCTGAAGTACCGGATGCTGGACGGAACACGACGTTTGATTGCGTTGGGTCGCCGCACGGCTGCGGGCTCGGTTGAGGTGGCCGCGGCCGCGCGTCCCTGGGAGCGGCTTGGTGCAGCGGTCACGGTCAGCTGGTTCCCGCCGGCGCGCTCGCCGGTTGTGGTGAGCAGTCCGGTACCGGGTGCGCGACTCACTCCTGGCGTTCCGATCCGGCTGGTTTTCTCCAAGCCACTCGCTGCGGTGCTCGGCCCAGCGCGACCGAAGCTGTTGCCGCGAACACCGGGCCGCTGGCGTCGGGCGGACAGCCACACGCTCGTCTTCACGCCTTCGGGGTTCGCCGTGGCCCTTGCCACCAAGCTGCGCGTCGAGCTGCCGCGAACGGTCGCGGTCAGCGCAGAGGCAGAAGGCGGTGGCCTGCACACGACCCGCCGAATCGAGTGGACGGTACCGGCCGGCTCCCTGCTGCGCCTGCAGCAGCTGCTTGCTCAGGCCGGGTACCTGCCACTTGGCTGGCGGCCGGCCGGTGTCCCGGTCGCACGCACGCCGAGCGGCGAGTTACAGGCCGCCGTCGACGCCCCCAAGGGCCGCTTCGGCTGGCGCTATCCAAATACTCCCCGCGAGCTGCGCGCGCTCTGGCGCACCGGCCACGCGAACGAGATCACCCGCGGCGCCGTGATGATGTTCGAGGACGATCATGGCCTCGCGGTCGACGGCTTGGCAGGAGCGAAGGTCTGGCAGTCATTGCTCGCCGACGCGATCGCCGGTAAACGCCGCGCCGGTGGCTACAGCTACGTCTACGTGCACAGCAGCGTTCCCCAGTCGCTGACGCTCTGGCACAACGGCCGCACCGTCCTCAGCTCGCCGGGGAACACGGGCGTGCCTGCGGCGCCGACCCTGCTCGGCACCTTTCCGGTGTTCGAGCACATCGCGGTCGGCACGATGAGCGGCACCAACCCGGACGGCTCTCATTACCACGACCCGGGGATCCGCTACATCAGCTACTTCAACGGCGGCGACGCAATCCACGCCTTCAACCGCGCCTCCTTCGGCACGCCGCAGAGCCTCGGCTGCGTCGAGCTGCCACTCGCCTCCGCCGCCAAGGTCTGGCCCTATACGCCGATCGGCACGCTCGTCACCGTCGAAAACTGAACGAGCTCAACCGCGAGCCGTACGCACACGAGGAGCGTCAACGCCGCGACACAGGCCGAGCGCTTGATCGTCTACGGCCTGCCCAGCAACCGTTCCCCGACATCTACGACCTCTACGCGGCCGCGACGTGGATTGTGCGCCGCATCGGACGGCGTCGAGCCGATGCCCGAGTGGACGCGATCGCGATACTCGATCACTCCGGATTCGTGGGTGCCGCCGGGCAGAGCTTCGTCGACCCGGGCGGCGGCGACGTTCACAGCTGCGGAACGGGACCGACACGGCTTCGCAGACGGTTGTTGCCGCTTCTGACCTCGATGGGCGCTGAGGGAAAGGCGCGCCGCGCGCCCTCCAGGGTCGGGGTTGCTTAGCTGGTGCCGTCGAGCAGTCGCGCCGAGGCGACCGCCAATACGCGGGCAATGGCGAGCGCGCACTCCGGCCCGTCCGCGGCGAACTGCTTCGCGCCTTCGTCGGTATGGAACGCCCAGCCGCCGGGTCGGCCGATGCCGACGAGGGCGCCGGGCACGCGCTGCGAGACGTTTCCGAAGTCCGTCGCGAACGGGAGCGGCGCCGGATCGTCGACGAAGTCGCGGCCGAGCGCGAGCACGGCTTCCTTCACCGCCTCAGTTACCCCGTCGTCGGCCCGCAGGCCGCAGACGACCGGGTCGCTCGTCCAGGCCGCTTCGGCCAGGGCTTCGCGAATCGGCTGCGCGAGCTGGTCGAGCTCGTGCTCTTCGTCGGAGCGAAGAAGCACGTGGATAGTCGCGGTGAGGCCGCCGCCTTCCTCGACGTCTCCGTCGAGTGCGATGTGCTCGACGATCGCGTCCGCGGGCGGCAGCCGCTTGACCGCCGTGATCGCCGCGCGCACCGCTTCTACCGGAGCCTCGGCCTCTCCCGTCAGCGAGCGCGTCCCAGTCACCACGGCGCGGTCGCGGCGCATCCAGCGTGAGCGGCGGAAGACCGTGTCGTCGAACTCGGGATGCGCGTAGAGAGCCGCGTCGATCCCGTCCCAGAGGCCGGCCGCGGCGGAGACGGCCTTGCCGCCGCCGCGCTCGACGGTCAGCGGCGCAGGAATCTCGTCCGCGGGGCACCCGAAGACGACGACCGCGCCTCGGAGCTCGCTACGCAGGTCACCGAGGGCGAGGGCCGTGGCCAGAACGCCGGCCGCGATGGCGTCGTGGCCACACGAGTGGACGGGCTCGATCGTCCCCGCCGCCCGGAAGACCGGCACCGCGTCGTAGAGCGAGACGAGGCCGACCGACCGGCCTGAGTCCCCACCCGTTAGCGTGGCGCGAAACGCGGTCGGCATGCCTGCGACGCCGCGCTCGACGTCCAGCCCACCCCGCTCGAGTGCGTCGCAGAGGTACCGGGCGCACTCATGCTCCTCGTGCGAGAGCTCCGGATGTTCGTGGACGAAGCGGTGTGCCACAAACGCGGCGTCGCGGTTCGCTTCGACAGCGGCGAGGATGTCCGCGTCGTTCACGAGCTTTCGATCGTCGTTTGATCCCAGCCCGCGTCGTCGTGCCCGCAGGGAATGGCCGGATCGTCGTGGTTCGTGACGAGCTTCCCGTCCTTCAGCAGCACGCAGTACGCCTCGACGTGCGGATCGATCCCGAAGTTCACGTTGCAGCGCGTGATCCGGACATCCGCGTACTTCCTGCCCACGCGGACACACGCCACCCAGCGGTAGTCGAGGTGCTTCGCCTTGAGCCGTGCCGTCATGAGCGTCTTTGCGGCCGCGGGCGAAGCGCTCTCGAGCTTAGACGAGCTGTCGCCGCAGCCTGCCGCCAGGAGGACCCCAGCCAAGACGGCGACAAGCGCCTTCACGGCGAGAGCACCACCTTCGTCGCCTCGCGCGAATCGAAGAGCCGGTAGGCCTCGGCCGCGTCGGAGAGCGGCAGGCGATGGGTGACGATCGGAGTCGGGTCAACCTCGCCGCTCGCGAGCCTCGCCAACAGCACGTCACCGTCGGCCGTCGGGTCGCCGATCGAGAAGCGGACAGTCAATTCGCGTTCGAACATGAGAGCGTTGTCGAGTGGGTAATCGGGCTCGAAGTGCGCGCCCACCACCGACACCATGCCGCGGCCGCGGGCGAGCCTGAGGGAAGCGTCGAGGCCTCCGGGCGAGCCCGCAGCTTCGATGACCACGTCGGCGCCCAGCCCGTCCGTCGCCTCCGCCACGACCGCGGCGGCTGCCTCGGGCGCGATCGCCTCCGCTCCGAGCCGCCCGGCGAGCTCGCGGCGCGCCGGCACCGCGTCGACCGCGATGAGCCGTCCCGCCAGGCTCGCCGAGAGGAGGAGCGCGACGAGGCCGACGGGGCCGCAGCCCACGACTACCACCGTGTCGCCGGCTGAGACACCGCCGCGCACAACCGAGGCGAAGCCCGTCGGCAGGACGTCTGCGAGGAAAACGGCCGCCTCGTCGCTCACCTCGTCCGGAAGGACTCGCAGCGCACGATCGGCCTGCGGCACACGCACGAGGTCGGCCTGGCCGCCGTCGAGGCGCGGGTAGACGCCCGAATAGCCGAAGAGGGAACGACCCTTGCACTGCGTCACGCGGCCCGCCCGGCAGGACGGGCACGTCCCGTCCGAGATCATGCTGGCGTTGACGACTCGCTGGCCGGGCCGCACGCGCTGCACGCCTCGCCCCACCTCCACGACCTCGCCGGCGAACTCGTGACCGAGCACGGTACCCGCCTCGAAGCCCGGCGTCAGACCGTGGAACGGGAAGAGGTCGGCCCCGCAGATCGCCGTCGCGGAGACGGCGACGATCGCGTCGTCGGGCTCGAGCACCCGCGGGTCGCTCACGTCCTCGACGCCGACATCGCCCGGCGCGCGGAGGACGACCGCCTTCACGCCGGCTGCTCGATCTCGACGAGGTAGCCGTCCGGATCGACGCAAAAGAAGCGGCAGCCGCCCCACGGCGGCTCGTACGGCTCGGCGAGGAACTGCACTCCGTCGTCGGCGAGCCGCCCGTGCTCCGCGCGCGCGTCGTCGACCTCGA
>JBKOVW010000176.1:0-10216 GCA_046724095.1 Actinomycetota bacterium
TTGGCGGCGGCGTCCGACGACCACGCGAGGAGCGTGACGAGCATGCAGACATGCGGAAGGAAACGGCGGCGCACCTCCGTCCTATCGGCGGCCTCCTAGATGTCTTTAATTGAAGGAGGTGGCCGTCGAGATCAGCCCGGAGCCAAGTGACGAGGAGCGCAAGGCGATCCTCGAGGCGCTCAAACTGGAGGACGCCGCGACCGGCTCAGGCCGGCGCGCCGCCGCGCCAAAGGCGTGGGGCGACCCGCGCATAGTCGAGCCCGGAGATCCACGTCAGAACGAGCGCTACGAGTAGCGCCCAGTAGGCGAAGTCGTCCCGCCAAGCCCCCGCGGCGGCGAAGCCTCCGATTGCGGCTGCGAGCGCCTGCGACCACGTCTTCAGCTTCCCGAGGTCGCGGGCCTGCAGCACCACGCCGCGTTCCAGCGCGGCGAGGCGCAACGCGGTGACGAGGAACTCGCGGACGACGATCAGCGCGACCATCCAGCCCGGCGCGACGCCCTGCTCGACGAGCATGATCAGCACCGCGAGGACGAGGATCTTGTCGGCCGCAGGATCGAGCAGCGACCCGAGCGGCGACGAACGGCCGCGGCTGCGGGCGATGCGGCCGTCGAACCAGTCGGTCGCCATCGCCGCGCAGAACAACGCCGTCGCCCAGTAGTTGTGCCCGTCGAAGTCCCAGGCGTAGAGGAGGATGACGAACGGGACCGAGGCTGCTCGGGCGACCGTCAGTGCGTCCGGAAGGCTCACCGCCTGGAGAATAGAGGGGGCGTGGCCGTTTTCAGCAAAGTCCTCGTCGCGAACCGCGGAGAGATCGCGATCCGCGTCTTCCGCACCATGCGCGAGCTCGGCATCGGCACGGTCGCGGTCTATTCGGACGCGGACCGAGGCGCGGCGCACGTCGCGTACGCCGACGAGGCCTACGCCCTCGACGGCTATCTGAATCAGGAGGCGATCCTCGACATCGCGCGCCGCGCGAGCGCCGAGGCGATCCACCCCGGTTACGGCTTCCTGGCGGAGAACGCCTCCTTCGCGCGCGCCTGCGTCCAGGCGGGGATCGTGTGGATCGGGCCGCCCCCCGAAGCGATCGAGGCGATGGGCTCGAAGATCGAGGCCCGGGAGCGGATGCGTGCGGCCGGCGTGCCGATCGTTCCCGGCGTGACGGAGGCCGTCACCTCGGCCGACGAGGTGCGCCGGCTCGGAGACGAGCTCGGCTGGCCGATCGCGATCAAGGCATCGGCCGGCGGCGGCGGCAAGGGCCTGAAGGTCGTGCGCAGCGCTGACGACGCAGCGCGTGCGCTCGAGTCGGCTCAGCGCGAAGGCGAGGCGTACTTCTCCGATGCCGCGGTGTACGTCGAGCGCTACCTCGAGGACCCGCGCCACGTCGAGGTGCAGGTGCTCGCGGACGCCCACGGGAACGTCATCCATCTCGGCGAGCGCGACTGCACGATCCAGCGGCGCCACCAGAAGCTCGTGGAGGAGACACCCTCACCGGCGGTCGACGAGGAGCTGCGGGAGCGCATCGGCGCGATCGCGGTCGACGCGGCGCGCGCGGTCGGCTACCAGAGCGCGGGGACGATCGAAGGACTGCTCTCGCGAGACGGCGAGTACTTCTTCCTGGAGATGAACACGCGTATCCAGGTCGAGCACACGGTGACCGAGATGGTCACCGGGCTCGACCTGATCCGCGAGCAGGTGCTCGTCGCCGCGGGCGAACCGCTGTCGCTGCGGCAAGAGGATGTGCAGCTGATCGGCCACGCGATCGAGTGCCGCATCAACGCGGAGGACGTGAGCAACGGCTTTCTGCCCGCGCCGGGAACGATCACCGGGTACCGCGAGCCGAGCGGGCCGGGCGTGCGCGTCGACTCCGGCGTCGTCGTCGGAAGCGAGATCTCGCCGTTGTACGACCCGATGATCGCGAAGCTGATCGTGCACGGCGTCAACCGCGACCACGCACGCCGTCGGATGCTGCGCGCGCTCGACGAGCTCGCCGTCGACGGTGTGAAGACGCTGATCGGGTTCCACAAGGCGCTGCTCACGCACCCGTGCTTCATCGAGGGCGAGACCTGCCACGGCCTCGTCGAATCGGAGCTGATGGCGGCCCGCGCGGCGGAGTTGGCGAACGGGCAGGGACTGTCCCCAGGACATGTCCCGGCACGGGACAAGTCCAGGGGACAGTCCCAAAGCGTCCGTTCCGTGGAGGTAGACGGCAAGCGCTTCGAGGTGCGCGTCCTCCGCCCCGAACCGCCATATGCCGAGCTCGCACGCCGCCGCCGCGAGCGCGAGCGCGCGCGCGGCGCGGGCGGCGCCGGCAAGGACGCGATCGTGAGCCCGATGCAGGGCACGGTCCTCGCCGTCGAAGTCGCAGAAGGCGACGAGGTCGAGGCCGGCCAGGTCGTCTGCATCGTCGAGGCGATGAAGATGGAGAACGAGGTTCATGCGCACCGCGCCGGGCGCGTCAGCGACCTGTCGGTCGAGCCCGGTCAGCCGGTGAAGACCGGGCAGGTCATCTGCGTCGTCAGCGGCGACTAGCGCACTGCACGAGCTCGCACATCAACGCGGCGGCGTCGTCGTTCGACAGCTGCTGCTCCTGCGTCAACGAGCGCCATGTCGCGAACGCGACGGCATGCCCAAGCGCAGCACGCGTGCGGCCGCGTCCCTTCGCCAGCACGTCGCGCGCGGCGTCGAGATAGCCGTGGAAATCGCGCAGCCGCAGCGCGACGCTCGGTACCAGCGTCTCGTCGCGGAACAAGCTGTCGTACATGCGCTGGGTGCGCGCGTAGAACGCATAGAGCTCGCGTAGCGCCGTCTCCGCCCGCACGCCGGGATCACCGATCGCCGCCCACGCCGCGAGGTCGGGCGCCGGGTTCGCGGCTCGCCAGTGCGACGAGCACGCGGCGAAGAGCGCCTCCTCGTCGGGGAAGTGGCGGTACACGGTCGATCGCCTCACCCCCGCCGCCTCGGCGATCGCGCTGATCGAGGTCTGCGCCGGCCCGACGCGCTCGTGGAGGGCCACGGCGCTCTCGGTGATCCGCAGCCGAGTCTCCGCCTCGAGCTCGGCGCGGCGCTTCATCCGGTATGGACGCTTTTCGTCGGACATCGGTGTTCCCTGAATATTGACAGATCGGGCGGATCTGCATAGATTTCGCAAGACACTACTGTCCAACGAAAAAAGGAGTCCCGATGTCAGCCATCACGACCGCTCCGCGAGTCATCCCTCCGAACAACGGACGCGACGGCTTTCTCGGCAGCATCGGCGTGCGCTTCATGATCGACGGCGTCGACACGGACGAGCGCCTCTCACTCGTCGAGCACCCGATGTCGCCTCGTGCGCTGGCCGCTCCTCTGCACCTGCACACGCGCGAGGACGAGTACAGCTTCGTGCTCGAGGGACGCATGGGCGCCCTGCTCGGCGACGACGTCGTCGAGGCCGGCCCCGGCGATCTCGTCTTCAAGCCCCGGAACCAGTGGCACACCTTCTGGAACGCGGGCGACGAGCCGTGCCGGATCCTGGAGATCATCGCTCCGGCAGGCTTCGAGCGGTTCTTCCAGGAGCTCGACGCGCTCGGCGGTGCGATCCAAGCCGACCCTGACGAGCTGGCCGCGCTCAACGCGCGCTACGGGCTCGAGATGCAGCCGGAAACCGTTCCGGATCTGCTCGAGCGCTTCGGGCTGCAGATCGGGGAGCGGCTCTCGGGCGGCTGGGTGCCGCAGCGCTGACGACTGCACCGTTCGGCGGGCGCGCGCGAGTACACTCGCCGCGCCCGTGGATCTCTACGAATACCAAGGCAAAGAGCTCTTCAAGCGGTTCGGCATTCCCGTTTCGGACGGCCGGCTCGCGACGACGCCGCAGGAGGCACGCGCGGCCGCGCAGGAGCTCGGCGGTCAGGTGGTCGTCAAGGCCCAGGTGCTGACCGGCGGCCGCGGCAAGGCGGGCGGCGTGAAGCTGGCCGAGGACGCCGCAGACGCGGAGGCGAAGGCCGGCGATATCCTCGGGCTCGACATCAACGGGCACGTCGTGCGCAAGCTCTGGATCGAGCGCGCCTCGGACATCGCCAAGGAGTACTACCTCTCGATCACGTTCGACCGCGGCGCGAAGAAGCCCCTCTACATGCTGACGACCGAGGGCGGCGTCGAGATCGAGCAGGTGGCCGAGGAGATTCCCGACGCGCTCGCGCGCCTGCACGTCGACGCGCTCGAAGGGTTCCAGCCGTACCAGGCCCGCCGTCTCATCTACGGCGCCGGCATCGACGATCCGAACGAGCAGAAGCAGGTGCTCGCGATCGTCGAGAAGCTCTATCGCTGCTTCGTCGAGTCCGACGCAATGCTGGCGGAGATCAACCCGCTGATCGTCACGCCGGAGGGGGAGGTTCGCGCGCTGGACTCGAAGTTCACGGTCGACGACAGTGCGCTCTTCCGCCATCCGGACATCGCCGAGATGCGCGACGTCGAGGCGGCCGATCCGCAGGAGCGCTTCGCGCGAGAGAAGGGCGTCACGTACGTGAAGCTCGACGGCAACGTCGGGATCCTCGGCAACGGAGCCGGCCTGTCGATGTCCACGGTCGACGTCGTGGTGGTCGCGGGCGGGAAGCCGGCGAACTTCTGCGACCTCGGCGGCGGCGGCGACGCGCAGGGCGTCGTCGACGCGCTCGAGGTGATTACGAGCGACGAGCAGGTGCGCTCGATCTTCTTCAACATCTTCGGCGGCATCACCCGCTGCGACGAGGTTGCGCGCGGCATCCTCGCGGCGCTCGACCAGATGAAGATCGAGCTGCCGATCGTCGTGCGTCTCGACGGGACGAACGCCGAGGAGGGGCGGAAGATCCTCGCCGACGCCGCGCCGCCGAACCTGCACGTCGAGCCGACGATGCTCGAGGCCGCACAGCGCGCCGTGGAGCTCGCCGGATGACCGACGTCTGGTCGCAGCGCGCCGAGGCGTTCCGCCAGAGCCCGACGCACCGCGAAGGCCCGGACCTCGACCTGCTCGTCGAATGGTGCGAGCCCGGCCCGGGCGTGAAGGTCCTGGACGTGGCGACCGGCGGCGGCCACGTCGCGCGCCGCCTGCGCGAGCAGGGCTGCACCGTCGTCACGGTCGATCCCGCGCCGGGCATGAAGGCCGACGTCGTCGCCCCGGCGGATCATCTGCCGTTCGAGGACGGGAGCTTCGATGTCGTGACGTGCCGGATCGCCGCGCATCACTTTCCCGTCATCGACGCCGCGGTGACGGAGATGGCGCGCGTCAGCAACCGGCTGCTCGTGATCGAGGACAACCTCTTCCGCGGCGAGCACGTCGAGGAGGCGGAGAAGCTCCGCGACCCGACGCACGTGCGCTGCTACTCCGAGGACGAGTGGAAGGAGCTCGTCGCCGGCGCCGGGTTCGAGGTCGAGCAGGTGGAGCACTTCGACCGCCGCCAGAGCGTCGACGCCTGGCTGGAGCGAGTCGACACCCCGCCCGCCGCGGCCGCGCGCATTCGCGAGCTGCTCGCCGACCGGATCGAGGACGGCATGCTCGCCTTCGAGTCGATCCTGCTCGAGGCGCGCAGGAGCCAGAAGTAGTGGCGATCATCGTCGACCGCGACACGCGCCTCGTCGTCCAGGGGCTGACCGGCAGCGAAGGCCGCTTTCACGGCCTGCGCAACCGCAACTACGGCACGAACGTCGTCGCCGGCGTGACGCCCGGCAAGGGCGGCCAGGACGTCGAGGGCATTCCCGTGTTCCACACCGTCGCGGAGGCCGTCGCCGAGACGGGCGCGAACACGACACTCATCTTCGTGCCGGCGCGGTTTGCGACCGACGCGATCTACGAGGCGGTGGACGCCGGCATCGGCACGGTGATCTGCATCACGGAGCACATCCCCGCCCACGACATGCTGCGGGTGTACACGTACATCCGTGGCAAGGGCGTGACGATGATCGGCCCGAACTGCCCGGGCGTCCTGTCGCCGGCCAAGGCGAACGTCGGGATCATCCCGGCCGAGATCTTCTCCGAGGGCGCGATCGGGCTCGTCTCGCGCTCGGGGACGCTGACGTACCAGATCGGGCACGAGCTGACGCAGCTCGGTCTGGGCAATTCGACGATCGTCGGCATCGGCGGAGATCCCGTCGTCGGCTCGTCGTTCATCGACGTGCTCGAGCGCTTCGAAGCCGATCCCGAGACGGAGCTGATCGTGCTCGTCGGCGAGATCGGCGGCGACGAAGAGGAGAAGGCCGCGCGCTACGTCGAGGCCCACGTGACGAAGCCCGTCCTCGCGTACATCGCCGGGTTCTCTGCGCCGCCCGGCAAGACGATGGGCCACGCCGGCGCGATCATCTCCGGATCTGCGGGGACGGCGCAGGCGAAAAAGGACGCACTCGAAGCAGTCGGAATCGAGGTCGGCACCACGCCGACCGAAGTCGCACAGCTCGTCTCCGACCGCTTCAGGGTTCACTCTTAGCCGGCTGATGACCCGCCGGCGGTTGGTGCTGCTCGCGCTGTTCCTGGTCTGGGCTGCGCCGGCCGGCGCAGCCGTCCCGGCCGATTCGAACGCCTGGACGAGTTACGGCTTCGACAACCAGCTGACGAACAGCATCGAGACCCGCGCCCTCACGCTCGGCAGCGTGCCGAAAATGCGGCTCGACTGGTCGCAGTCGCTCGACGGTCCCGTCTTCGCGTCGCCGCTCTCCGCGAACGTCCTCGGCCAGCAGCTCGTCTTCGCGGCCACCGAGGCGGGATCCGTCTACGCCGTCGACGCCCAGACGGGGGCGATTGTCTGGCAACGGAACCTCGGAACGGTCGAGACACCCCAATGCGGCACCTGGGGGATCACGTCCACCGGCGCCATCGATCTGCGCCGCGAGACCCTCTACGAGATCGGCGCGGACGGCGTCCTGCACGCTCTCGACCTCGGCACGGGCGAGGAACGGCCCGGCTATCCGATCGCGCTCGTCGACAACAGTCTGTACGAGTACGTGTGGGGCGGGCTGCGGATCGCCGCCGATCGCCTGTACGTCGGCGTCGCCTCGTACTGCGACGTCGGGCCGCCCGGAGGACCGCTGCCGGAAGGGCGGCTCCTGGCCGTCCCGCTCGCCGACCCGAGCACCTTCACCGTGTGGGACCCGGTTCCGGGGCCCGGCAACATGGGCGGGGTGTGGGGCTGGGGCGGCGTCTCGGTCGATCCGACCGACGGGAACATCTTCACCGCCACCGGCAACTCGAGCGTCCTGTCCGACGACTGCGGGTGCTACGTCGACAACGCCGGCTACGGCGACCACGTGGTGGAGCTCACTCCGGACCTTTCCGAGGTGCTCGCCGCCAACGACCCCGGCATCCCGGCGACCGGCGACTCCGACTTCGGCGCCGCACCGCTCCTCTTCCACCCAGACGCGTGTCCGCCGCTGGCGGCGGCGAACAACAAGGACGGTGCGCTGTACGTGTGGAACCGGGGCAGCCTCGACGCCGGGCCGTTGCTGCGCCTGCCGCTCAACGACGGAATCGCCCCGTTCCTCGGCGCGCCCGCCTGGTCGCGGTCGAAGCAGATGATCTACGTGGGCCAGTCGGTCATCCGGAGCGACGGCCAGCGGCTCGGGAACGGCGTGACCGCATGGCATCTCGACCAGGGCTGCGGCTTCCGGCCGATCTGGCAGGCCGCCGTCGGCGACGGCAGCCAGGCGACGCCGCTCGTCGCCGGGAACGTCGTGTTCGCAACCGGTGGGCGGCCGGGCGGCTTCTTCGCGCTCAACGCCGCCACCGGGAGCCAGCTCTGGTCCTTCCCGACCGATGGGCGCACCGTCGCCGCGATGATCAGCGTGGGCGGGCAGGTCTTCGGCGCCGACACCGACGGCGTCTTGTACGGGTTCAGCGCCCCGCCCGGAGCGGCGCCGCCGTGCGCCCCGAGCTGCTTCCGCAGCTAGTCCGAGCGCCCCCGTACACTCGAGTCATGGACACGATCTCGCTCGCGCGCGGCGTCCCGGCGCCGGAGTGTATCCCCGTCGCCGAGCTCGCGGACTGCGCGGCCGCCGCGATCGAGCGTGACGGCAGGACGGTGCTCTCGTACGGGCCCGTCGGCGGCTATCAGCCGCTCCGCGAGTGGATCGCCGGGCGGCACGGCGTCGAGCCGTCGCGCGTCCTCGTCACGAACGGCTCGCTGCAGGGCCTCGCATTCCTCGCCGACCGTTTTGCCGGCGCGCGCGTGCTCGTCGAGCAGCCGACGTACGACCGGCCGCTGAAGCTACTCGCGGCCCGCGGCGCCGACGTCACGGCCGTCCCCATGGACGACGACGGAATCGATCTCGACGCGCTCACCCGCGCGCTCGACACGGGCCCGCCGCCCGCGTTCCTCTACACGATCCCGACCTTTCAGAACCCGAGTGGCCGCACGCTCACGACGGAACGGCGGCAGCGACTCGTCGAGCTCGCGCGCGAGCGCGACCTGCTCGTGCTGGAGGACGATCCGTACGGGCTCGTGCGCTTCGAGGGCGACCCGCCGCCGACGCTCTTCGAGCTCGACGGCGGCGATCACGTCGTCTACTCCTCGTCCTTCTCGAAGACGGTCGCGCCGGGCGTCCGCGTCGGGTACTTCGTCCTGCCGCAGGCCCTCGGCGCCGAGCTCGAGGCGCTGGCCGTCTCGACCTACATCACGCCGGTTCTCCTCGGCCAGGCGACGGTCTTCGAGTTCCTGCGCCGCGGCAACTTCGAGCCGAACCTCGAGCGGGTGGCCGGCCTGCTCCGCGTCCGCCGCGATGCGATGCTCGACGCGCTGGAGCAGGAGCTGCCGTCCGCAAGCTGGAGCCGGCCGCAGGGCGGCTACTTCGTCTGGCTCGAGCTGCCACACGACCTGAAGGAGGCACCGGGCGTCGCGTTCGTCCCGGGCACCGACTTCGGCGGCGCGCCGAACACGGCGCGGCTTGCGTTCAGCTACGTGTCGCCCGACGAGATCCGCGAAGGGATCAGCAGGTTGAGCGCAGCGCTCGCGGGACGAGGCGAGGTTGCCGCGGCGGGACGAGCGAGCCGCGGCTATGCAGCCTGAAGGTGGGGCACGGCGAGTCGGTCGGTAGGGCGCAAAGCCCGGCACGGCGGAAGTAGCAGTCGTCGCAGGTGAGTTGTGGCCGCTTGCTCAAATGTGCCTACCTGAATCCTCGGAGGGGCCGCACGAACAAGCCGGGATACTACGAAGGCGGCAGCCCATGGCAAGAGTTGCCGTACATGAAAACTATGCATTTTCCTGCAGATTCGAAACTGGCAGAAACTGCCGCTAGCTAACTATTTCGAGGCAGCGTTGCCAGCGACTGCAACGCCTGTTGAAAGTTCTTCACAGGGATGATCCGCAGGCCATGCGCGTAGCGCTTGGCCACCTTCGCGTTGTCCCCATCGACCGGGACGAGGAAGGCGTCGACATGCGCCTGGCGGGCGCCGATCGTCTTCTGCTTGACGCCGCCGATGCTCGTGACGCTGCCGTCGAGCTGGATCTCGCCGGTCGCCGCGATCCTCAGGCCGTGGTCGACGTCACGGCCCTTCTGCTCGAGGACCTCCAGGGCGAAGGCGAGGCCGGCAGACGGGCCGCCGACGTCTCGTCCGAGGTCGAAGCGGACGGGGACCGGCAGCCGCGCGGTGACGACCTCGATCGGCGCGAACCCGATCAGCGCACGGCCCGGCTCGGTCCTGTCGCCGATCGTCCTGATCCGGAAGTCGAGCCGCTTGCCGTTCCGCAGCACCCCGATCGAGACGACGTCGCCCGGTCGGTGGCGGGCGAGCGCGTTGAAGAGGTCGAGCCTCGTCGCGACCTTCCGGCCGTCGGCAGCCACGACGATGTCCTGCGGCTGCAGGATGCCCCGGGCCCGGGAGTCCGAGTCGATCGCCCCGATGCGCACGCCGCCCTCGCGGGCCGGGAACTTCAGGCCCAGCGCGCGCAGTGCGACGACCGATGCCTTCTTCTGCGAGACCTTCATCGTCTCCGCGTCGACCTTCAGCTGCTGCGAGTAGGTCAGGCCGGTGGGCACGAAGTCGTTCTGCGAGATGAGGTCGGCGCCCTCGGGCCTGAACAGCTTCGACGACGCCTGCAGGAGCGAGGCCTTCTGCAGCACGACGTCGACGTAATAGATGCCGCCGCCGTCCTGACGCCGTGTGCTGCCCGGGACCTCGATCAGACCGTTGAGGGCGTGGGCCTTGTCCGGGACCTCGAGCAGCTTGTCGCTCTTCGTCGTGACCATGTACGCGAAGACAGCGACGAGGATGATCGCCCC
>JBKOVW010000135.1:0-8599 GCA_046724095.1 Actinomycetota bacterium
GCTCAACCCGCTGAAGGAGGACCCGGCCTACGAGCCGCTCGCGCGCGGCATGCGCGCCGCGCTGCCGCACGTCGACGTCTTCCTCAGCGGCCACAACCTCGCCAGCCTGGAAGGGGTCGGCGAGGCGCTCTAGCCCCGGGACGTGTCTGCAGAGGACGCGTCTTAGGGACTGTCCCTAAGACCCGTCGCGGTGAGACCTGTCCCGGGTCACGCCCTTGACGCGTCTAAAGCCGACGCTGCGCGAACTCGCGCATCGCGGCCTCGTCGGCGAAGGGGACGATCGCCCCCTCGGCTCCCGCTTCGAGCATCGCGTCGACGTTCGCCTCCGCCGTTCGCGGGACGATGCGCAGGTCGGGGTGCTCCTGCTTGACTCGGCGCACGTGCTCCGCGTCCGAACCGCGCGACGGATGCCAGACGTCGCCGAGCTCGCGCGCGCGGCGGATCGCCGGCGCGGAGCTGCCCCCGACCCAGATCTCCGGCACCGGTGACGGATGCGGCTCCGCGGTCGCGTCGTGGAACGACCACAGCTCGCCGTCGAAGTCGCTCGCTCCGTTCCACAGGGCGCGGATCAGACGAAGCGCCTCGTCCGCGCGGCGTCCTCGCCGCTCGAACGGCACGCCCATGAACCGGTACTCGTCCTCGTGCCAGCCGACGCCCACGCCCAGCTTGAAGCGGCCGCCGCTCAGCTCCTGCAGCGTCGCCGTCTCCTTGGCGAGATGCATCGGGTTGTGCAGCGGCACGAGCACGATCGAGGTTCCGAGCCCGACCCGCTCCGTCCACCCCGCGATCCAGCCGAGCGTGACGAGCGGGTCGTAGACGCGGCCGTACGGGTCGACGCCCTCGGGGCCGACGATGATGTGCTCGGTCGTCCAGACGGAGTCGAACCCGAGCTCTTCCGCCAGCTCGGCCACGCGGCGGATCGCATCCGGGGTCGCGTCCCTCCCGTAGTTCGGCAGGATCACACCGAAGTGCACGACCCGAGGCTAACGAGCGCGCGGGTTGCTCGGCTCGCGACAACCGACCCGGACGGGCGGCCGCACCTCGTCCCGATCGTCTTCGCCCTGGACGGCGACACGCTCTACTCGGCGGTCGACCGCAAGCCGAAGCGGTCGATGACGCTGCGACGGATCGAGAACGCCCGCGCGCGGCCGGACGTCACGATCCTCGTCGACCACTACGACGACGATTGGCGACAGCTCTGGTGGATCCGCCTGCGCGGTCGCGCACGCGTGCTCGACGACGGGGACGAACGCGCACGTGCGCTCGAGCTGCTGCAGGAGAAGTACCCGCAGTATCGGAGCGAGCCGCCTGACGGACCTGTGCTGGCCGTGGACGTGACCGACGTCCGCAGCTGGTCGGCTTAGGCGGTCGCGACGAGCAGGGCTTCGGCCTCGGCGATGTAGCGCGTCGCGCCAGCTTCGCGGAAGAAGGCGAGCGCGCGCCGGACGTCTTCCTCGCCGCCGGCCTGGAGCCTGAAGAAGGCCTCGAACGACCGCGCACCCATGTCGCCAGAGATTTCGGCTGCGGCGCCGAAGTCGCGCGCCGCAACCGCAAGCGACGCGCGGAGCCACGGCGACTTGAACGGCTCCCGCTCGAACTCCGCGACGAGCTCTCCCTCGCGGCCCAGCTCGAGCGCGGCCCACATCAGCAGGGGCGCGTCGAAGACGGCCATACCGAGAGGGTGCGCCCTACGAATCACCTCGAGCGCCTCGGTCACCGTCTGGTCAGCACGCCGCCGGTTGCCGACCGAGCCGAGGACGAATGCGGCAGCCGCAAGCTCCGGGCTCACTGCTTGCGGGTCAGCCTGCGGATCCGTGCGCTCGACCGCCTGCTCGGCGTCGCGCTCGGCGCCTATGTCGTCAGCCCGCGCTGCGCGAATCAGCGCACGGAAGGCGTACATCCCGCCGGACTGATAGACGCGCAGACCCTGCTCGACGTCCGCAATGCCCTTCTCGGCGTAGGCAAGCGCATCGTCCCACTCGCCCCAGTGATAGCGATTTGCGATGGCGGCACCGGTCTCGATGAAGCGCACGTAGCTCGCCTGGCCGTAGTGGCGCGCCAGACGTACCGTCTCCGCCTCCCCTTCTCGGACCGGCCCCGGCCCGCTGTGGAGGGCGTGCAGCGCAGTCAGGTTGTTCCAGCCCCGGAGGAGCTCCTGGATCGCGTTGAGCCGGGTCGCGCTCCGGATCAACTCCTCCAGGTCGTCGAGCCCCCCTGCATCGCCCCTGTCGCCGCGCGCAGTACCGACGGTGTTGAGCACACGGAGGCGCAGCTCATCAAGCCCGAGCTGCTCCGCCATCGTCAACGCCTGCGAACCGAGCTCGATCGCGGTGTCGACTCGGCCCGCCAGCATCGCGTAGCGCCCGGCTTCGCTCAGCACTGCCGCCTGCGCTGGTGACGCAGGCCGATCGGCGACCAGCGAGCGTGCGTCTTCGAGATGCGTCTCCATGTCTCCCCGGCGACCCTCGCTCCAGGCGATGTCAGCGAGCATCAGTGCCGCTTCCGCCGCGGCCTCGCGGTCCTCGGTCGCGAGCAGCCTTGTTCGCGCCTCCGTCAACTCGGCTTCGCCGCGCCGGTCCTGCAGATAGAGGACGCGGCCGTAGCGCAGGCAGAGCCGGCCGTCCTCGGGATCGAGCGCCAGCGCCTGGCGGTAGTAGCTCTCGGCCTGCTTGAGCGCGTTCAGCGCCAGCGCGCGCTCGCCGGCCTCGCGCAACGCCCGCACGGTCCGCTCGCCCAGGCCATCCGTCTCCTGCCCGGCAGCGCGCGCGAGCCCGAGCGCGTTCACGTAGTGGTGCGCCAGCATCTCTGCGTGATCGTCCAGGCGCCCGAGAGACTCGATCCACTCCGCAGTCCGGAGATGTTTCTGCGCACGTTCCGCACGCGGGATCTGCCCGTACGCGACGTCGCGCACCAGGGCATGCTTGAACGCGTACTCCGTCTCACCCTCGACGGAGCTGCGCCGCGCCCGCGCGACGAACTCCTTCTGGCGCAGGACATGGAGCTGCTGCTCCGTCGCGGCGAGCGCACCGAGCCAGAACACCTTGCCGACAACTGCGGCGTCCTGGAGCAGCGCCTTCTCGTCCTGTGCGAGTGCGTCGAGGCGTGCGGCGATGATCCCCTGCACGGTTTCCGGCAGCCCGCCGTCGCTCTCGCGCTCCGCCAGCATGCGCGCGAACTGCTCCGCGTACAGGGGATTCCCGCCGCAGCGCTCGAGCAACTGCGGATCGACGCCGCCGCCGAGCTCCGAGATGAGTCTCGCCGTCTGCTCGTCTGACAGGGGCGCGAGCTGCACGGTCGCGGCGTTCACCTTGCCGCCGCCCCACGCCGGCCGTCGCTCGAGCAGCTCCAGCCGCGCCGTGCACAGGATGAGGATCGGGACGTCGCGGACCCAATCCGCGACGTAGTCGATGAAGTCGAGGAGGCCGTCGTCGGCCCATTGGATGTCCTCGAACACGAGCACGAGCGGGTGCTGCTCCGCAAGCGTCTCCCACAGGCGGCTCCAGGCCGCGAAGGCTTCCTCCTGCGAGCTCGGCGCAGCGGCGGCCTGGCCCACGAGTGGGCGGAGATGGGAGACCACCCATTCGGCATCGTCGACGTGCTCGACGGTGCGCTGGAGCTTGGCGTCGGCTTCCTCCTCGGTGTCCGTCTCGAGGATTCCGGCCTGCGCCTTCACCATCTCCGCGAGCGCCCAATAACTGACGCCCTGTCCATACGGCAGCGAACGGCCCTGCCGCCAGTAGGTGAGCACGCCGCCGCGCTCGATCGACTGGAACAGCTCGCCGACGCATCGGCTCTTGCCGATGCCCGGGACGCCGACGAGCGTCAACAGCTCCGACGAGCGCTGCTCACGGACGCGCGCGAGCGCGTCGACGACCTGCGCGACCTCGCGCTCGCGCCCGACCAGCGGTGTCTGCGTCTCGGGGGCGAGGTCGACCCCGAAGCGAGCCTTCGCCTGCACGACCTCCCAGACCGGCACCGGCTCCTCCTTGCCCTTCGCGTCGACCGCGTCGTGCCGGCGGTACTCGATGCGCTCCGATGTCGCGCGGTAGGTGGCCTCGCCGGCGAGGATCCCGTTCGTCGGCGCCGCCGACTGCAGCCGCGACGCCGTGTTGACGACGTCGCCCGTCGCCATCCCCTCGCCCGACTCCGGCCGGGCGCTCAGCCGTACGAGCGCCTCGCCGGTGTTCACGGCAATGCGCACCTGCAGCTTTCCCTCCTCCGTGATCCAGTCGCGGATCGCGAGCGCGGCACGCACCGCACGCTCCGGATCGTCCTCGCCCGCGACCGGCGCCCCGAAGAACGCGACGACGGCGTCGCCGATGAACTTCTCCACCGTCCCGCCCCAGCGCTCGAGCTCGTAACGCAGCCGCTCGTGGTACGGCCCGAGCAGCGCGTCGACGTCCTCCGGGTCGAGCCGCTCGGAGCGTGCCGTGAAGCCGACCAGGTCGGCGAACAGCACGGTCACGACCTTGCGCTCGCGCGCGCTCACGTCTTGACCGCCAACAGCTCCTCGGCTTCCCGGATGTATCGCCTCGCTCCGACCCCGCGATAGAAGTCGAGCGCGCGACGCACATCCTCCTCGGCCCCCGACTGAAGACGGAAGAAGGCGGCGTCCGTCTTGAATCCGCCGCCGGCCATAATCTCGGCGGCGGCGTGGAAGTCACGCGCACCGACTGCAAGCGCGCCCCGCTGCCACACCGACCCCAGGGACTCGCGCTCGAGCACCTCGATCACCTCGGCCTCGCGGCCGAGCTGGAGCGCGGCCCATGCGAGGCTGTGGGATTCCATTGCGCCGAAGCCGAGACGGCGCAGCGGACGGATGTTGTCCAACGCCACGGTCACCGCTTCGTCCGCCCGCTGCCGACTGCCGACCAACGTGAAGACGCACGCGGCGTTCGCGACATCCGGATTGAGCGCCTGCGGGTCGCCCGCGCGCCGTGCGTGCTCGAGCGCCTGCTCGGCGTCGGCGTTCGCGCCGTCGGCGTCGTCTCGCGCGACACGGATCAGGCCGCGGTAGCCGTACGCGGTGCCTGCGCTGTAGGTCGCGAGGCCTTGCTCGAGCTGCGCGACGACCTGCTCCGCCCGCGCGAGCGAGTCGTCCCACTCGCCGGCATGGAAGCGGTTGCCGATCGAAGCTGCGGTTTCGATGAAGCGGACGTGCCCCTGGAGCCCGAAGTGCCGCGCGAGACGAAGCGTCTCCGCCTCGCCCGCGAGCGTCTTCGGAAGATCGCCTTTGAGCCCGTATCCGGCCGTGAGGTTGTTCCAACCGCGGAGGACCTCGTCGACGAGGTTGAGCTTCGAGGCGAGCTCGATCACTTCGCGGAGCTCGTCCTCGCCCGCCGGGTCGCCCAGCTCGTAGTGCGCGACGCCGACGGTGTTCAGCGCGCGCACGCGAAGATCGTCGAGGCCGAGCTGTTCCGCCATGGCGAGAGCTTCCAGCCCGAGCTCGAGACCCGACTCGAGTCGGCCCGCGAGCGTCTCGTAGCGCGCAACCTCGGTGACGACTGCGGCCTGTGCGCGCGACGCGGGCAAATTCTCGACGAGCGAACGCGCCTCGTCGAGATATCTCTCCATGTCCTTGCCCCGGCTCTGCTTCCACGCGATGTCGGCCAGCATGATGGTCGCCTCCGCGGCTTGCTCGGGAGGGAGACGTTCGCGGGCGGCGGCCAACTCGGCCTCGCCCTGCTCGTCCTGCAGGTAGAGGACGCGCCCGTAGCGCAGCAGGAGCTCCGGATCGTCGGGTACGAGCGCACGCGCCTGGCGGAGGTAGTTCTCCGCCTGGGTCAGAGCGTTCAGCGCGAGCGCACGCTCCCCCGCCTCGCGGAGTGCGCGCGCCGTTCGCCGCTCGAGTGCGGAGACGTCCTGCCGCGACGCGCGCGACAAGTCGAGCGCGTTGACGTAATGGTGCGCCACCATCTCGGCGTGGTCCTCGGGGCGACCGAGCGACTCGATCCACTCGGCCGCGCGTAGATGCTTCTGCGCCCGCTCCGCGCGTGGGATCTGCCCGTACGCCACGTCGCGCACGAGCACGTGCCTGAATGAGTACTCCGTCTCGCCTTCGACGGAGCTTCGGCGCGCGCGCTGCACGAACTCCTTCTGGCGCAGAACGTGCAGCTGCTGCTCCGTCGCGCCGAGCGCGCCGAGCCAGAACACCTTGCCGATCACGGCCCCGTCCTGGAGCAGCGCCTTCTCCTCGGGCGCGAGCGCGTCGAGCCGCGCCGCGATGATTCCCTGCACTGTCTCGGGCAGCGAGCCCTCGCCGCGTTCGGTGAGCATGCGCACGAATTGCTCCGCGTAGAGCGGGTTGCCGCCGCAGCGCTCCACCAGGTCACTCGGCGCGTCCGCGCCGAGCACCGTCATCAACTCCACCGTCTGCTCGTCCGACAGCGGCGCCAGCTGCACGGTCGACGCGTTCGGCTTGCCCCCGCCCCACGCCGGGCGCCGTTCGAGCAGCTCCAGTCGTGCAGTGCAGACGATCAGGAGCGGCGCGTCGCGCACCCAGTCCGCGAGATGGTCGATGAACTCGAGCACGCCGTCGTCGGCCCAGTGGATGTCCTCGAAGACGAGCACGAGCGCGTGCTCCTCCGCGAGCGCCTCCCAGAACCGGCGCCACGCGGCGAACGCCTCTTCCTGCGAGCCCGCCGCGGCGCTCGCCTGCCCGACCAGGGGACGCAGGTGCGACAGCACCCACTCCCGGTCCTCGTCGAGCAGCTGCTCGACCGAACGCGCGAGCTTTGCGTCGGTCTCCTCGTCGCTGTCCGTCTCCAGGATCCCCGCCTGCGCCTTGACCATCTCGGCGAGCGCCCAGTAGCTGACGCCCCGCCCATACGGGAGCGAGCGTCCCTGCCGCCAGTACGTCAGCTCGCCGCCGTGCAGGATCGACTGAAACAGCTCGCCCACGAGCCGGCTCTTGCCGATGCCGGGCACGCCCACGATCGTCAGCAGCTCCGACGAGCGCTGCTCGCGCACGCGGGCGAGTGCGTCGACCACCTGCGCGACCTCGCGTTCGCGTCCGACGAGCGGCGTGCGCTCCTGCGGCGCAAGATCGACGCCGAACCGCGCCCGCGCGGCCACGACCTCCCACACGGGAATCGGCGCCTGCTTGCCCTTCGCCTCGACCGGCTCGTGCTCGGTGTAGTCGATCGTCTGCGCGGTCGCGCGATAGGTCGTCTCGCCGGCGAGGATGCCGTTCACCGGCGCGGCGGACTGCATGCGCGCCGTCGTATTGACGACGTCGCCGGCTGCCATCCCCTCCCCGGCCTCCGGCTTCGCGCCGAGGTCGACGAGCGCCTCACCCGTGTTCACGGCGATCCGAACCTCGAGCTTTCCCTCCTCCGCGATCCAGTCGCGGATTGCCAACGCAGCGCGCACCGCTCGCTCCGGATCGTCCTCGCGTGTAACAGGAGCACCGAACAGCGCCATCACCGCATCGCCGATGAACTTCTCCACCGTCCCGCCCCAGCGCTCGAGCTCCGCGCGCAAGCGCTCGTGGTAGGGCCGCAGGATGTCCGCGACGTCCTCGGGATCGAGCTGCTCCGACGTGGCCGTGAACCCGACGAGGTCGGCGAAGAGGACGGTGACGACCTTGCGCTCGCGCGCGCTCATGCGGAGACCGCCAGCAGCGCCTCTCCCTCGCGGATGTAGCGCGTCGCCCGCACACGCCGGTAGAAGTCGAGTGCGGCACGGACGTCGGGCTCGGTCCCGGCCTGTAGCCGGTAGAACGCCTCGGGCGCGAGAGCGCCGATACCGCCGAACACAGCGGCGGCTCCGCCGAAGTCGCCGGCGGCGACCGCGCGCGCCGCACGCACCCACGGCGACTCGAACTGGTCGCGCTCCAGGATCTCCCTCAACTCCTCTAGTCGCCCGAGCGTCAGCGCGACCCAGGTGAGTGACGGCAGCTCGTACCCCGCAAAGCCGAGCTCGCGCACATCGCGCAGGCCGTCGATCGCCTCCGAGAGCACCTCACTTGCGCGCTTCTCGCGACCGAGCGTCACGAGGATGAAGGCGGCCATCGCAAGGTTCGGCTGGACGGACTGCGCATCCCGATTTGCCGGCGCCAACGCGAGCACGCGCTCGGCGTCCGACTCGGCACTGTCGCCGTCGTCGCGGGCGAGCAGAATGAGGCCGCGATAGGCGTGCATTGCCGGAGTGACGTACGTCCGACCGAGCGCCTGCGTCTCGGCGAGCGAGGCATCGGCACGCTCGAAGGCCTCGTCCCATTCCCCCATCAGATACCGGTGGGCGACGGCGCCGGCCTCGATCCACCGCGCATACCCGAGCAGCCCAAACCGCTCTGCAAGCTCGAGCGTCTTCGCCTCCGCAGCTCGTGCTCCCTGCAGCTGGCCGTGCACGACATGCTGGACGGCGAGGTTGTTGTAACCGCGGACGAGATCGGAGACGGCATTCCGGCGTTCCGCAAGCGCGATGCTCTCCTCGAGGTCTTCGAACGCTCCGGGGTCGCCGGTATTTCCACGTGCCGTTCCGATCGTGTTCAGCAGGTGCGAGCGAAACTCGTCGAGCCCGAGCTTTTCGGCGAGCGCCAGCGCTTCGCGGCCGTGCTCCAGCGCCGCCTCGTGCTGCTCGCCGATCGCCTCATAGC
>JBKOVW010000035.1:0-13490 GCA_046724095.1 Actinomycetota bacterium
CAGACGGGCGGCAATCCCTCTCGCCGACTCCCCAGCAGCAACGCCGCGCGAGATCTCCTCCCGCTCCCGAAGCGTCAGCGCCAGGCGGGTTCGGCGCCGCTCGGAGGGAGCCACGCCTCCGCGCAGCCGGATCGTGCAACTAATGGTGCCGGGTGCCCGCTCGAGCGCCCGGCCGATCTCGCTGACCGTGTGGGTGCCGAAAACTCCTGCCCGCCGTGAGGTCCGGGCTTGCCGTCGCCTATTTGTCCTATTTCTGTTTCACGCGCGCGCGCGGATACCAGATCGCGCTGAGCCTCGCAAGGGTGCGTAGGCTCGGCCGTCCCCGACATCAAAAGGATGGTTCAGTGTGGCCCTCTCGTTTCTGTACTGGGCGTTCCGGCGTTTCCTCGAGCTACTCGCGCTGCGGCTTCGCTCGGAGCGGTCGAAGGAGATCGAGATTCTCGTGCTCCGCCACCAACTGCACGTGCTCAGACGCGAGATCGCCCGACCAAGGCTCGAGCCGGCCGATCGTGCCCTGCTCGCGGCGCTGAGCCGCGTCCTGCCGCGCCGCGAGTGGCGCTCATTCCTCTTTCGGCCAGGGACACTCCTAGGCTGGCACCAACAGCTTGCTCGCCGCCGCTGGACCTATCGACGCCGCACCAACCCCGGCCGCCCGCCGATCGCGGGCGAGTTGCGTGAGTTGATCCTCCGTTTGGCGGCGGAGAACCCAACCTGGGGCTATCGGCGGATCCAGGGCGAGCTGGCCGGGCTCGGCCTCGTGGTGGCGCCGAGCACGGTCTGGGCGGTCCTGCGCAGCAACGGCATCGAGCCAGCGCCGAGACGAGCGAGCCTGAGCTGGTCGGAGTTTCTGCGCCGGCAAGCGGCCGGCGTCATCGCCTGCGATTTCTTCACGGTCGAGACCGTCTGGCTGCGGCGACTGTACGTGCTGTTCTTCATCGAGCTCGACCGTCGGCGCGTGTATCTCGCCGGCGTCACGGCCCACCCCGATGGCGCCTGGGTTGCGCAGCAGGCCCGGAACCTTGTCATGACGCTCAGCGACCAGGAGACCTCCATGCGCTTCCTCATTCGCGACCGCGACCGCAAGTTCACCAGCGCTTTCGACGAGATCTTTCGCTCAGAAGGAATCAAGGTCATCCGCACACCAGTTGGCGCGCCGCGAGCGAAGGCGCACGCGGAGCGGTGGGTTGGCAGCGTCCGTCGCGAGTGTCTCGACTGGCTGCTCATCCTCGGACGCACACACCTGGAACGAGTGCTTCGCGCCTACGTGACCCACTACAACGAACATCGGCCCCACCGCGCGCTCGCGCAGCACTCGCCCCTTCACAAGCCACGAGCCGTCCACCGCCGACAAGGCCTGCCGGGCGTCCGCCGCCGAGATCGCCTCGGCGGCGTGCTCCACGAGTACAAACTCGCGGCATGAGCGAATCGCGAAGCAGCCGCGCCGCTGCCGATGCGCCAGGCCAGCGGCGTTCCCGGTTCCCAGATACGCCTCCCTCGCCGCTCTCACCAAACAACCACACCAAAGTTTGCTGCCGCGAACGCGTGCCGTCCTGCGCCTCGGCCCGCCCCTGTCCGCGAGGACACCAGGTTTTCGGCACCCACACGGTAGTGACCTCCTCTGTACACGAAGGGGTCGACCTTCCTTCTCTGTTGTCGGTCGGGCGCGAAGCCTCTCGTTTTGGGCCGATTGCGATGGAACAGGTGTGGAACAGATGGGGCGCAACCGGTGGCAAACGTTCGGCGCGCCTGAGGCCCGAAAACGGCTTGAACTAGCGCGAAACCGTTGCGTCCGGTTGCCCGTGGGGTGCACAAATTCAGTCGCGTGCAGAATCCGTCCGATTTGCAGGAAGATCGGATGAATGCACCCCACGGCGTGCGGCGCAGCTCTCGCGCCCGTACGGGCAGCTCGCATTCTCGGCCGGTTCCTCTCCGTCCCAGGGTGGGCATACTGGCCGCCTTGGCGGTTTCAATCAGGCTGGTGTGCTGGTAATCGTCCTCGGGGCCGATACGAGGAACATCCCATCCCAGAGGGGCTCCACCGATGTCGTCGCGGCCAACAGGACCAGGGCCACGCCAGCGGCTCCCTCGACCAGCTCAGTGCCCGTCCACGTCCACTGCGTCGGCTGCGCCGGGTCCCAGCTTCCCTGCACCCACCCGTCCCCGTTGTCCCTGGCCAGACGGTAGAAGTCGAGCGTGCGCTCGAGCCAGTACACAGCGGCCCGCCGGAGCTTCTCCTCCCCTGTCGCCTGATATATGCGGTTGTAGAGGTGGGCCAACCCTGCCGCTCCGTGGCAGAAGCAGGCGTTGACGACTCCCGTCTCTGACGCCGGCCGCTCCGCCGCCCGGCAGGCCAGCGCCACCGCCGCTTGCTCCCAATCAGGAACACCCGCGCCTCGAGCCGCCGTCAAGAGGGCGGCCGCAATCCCCGGATCCCCATAGCACCAAGCGCAGCGGGCTTGGTAGGGCTCAAAGCCCGGCGCCACCCAGAGGGGGAAGGTCGGGCCCGCCTCGGTCGCCATTGAATGCGCCAAGAGCCACCGTACTGCGCCCTCGAGT
This sequence comes from Actinomycetota bacterium, assembly GCA_046724095.1. GTDB lineage: Bacteria > Actinomycetota > Thermoleophilia > Gaiellales > Gaiellaceae > 3-1-20CM-4-69-9. The sequence goes on from JBKOVW010000035.1 coordinate 2,557, forward strand.
AGCGGCCGCGCCGCCGCCTGCTCGGTCCCCGCGCCGCAGACGCCCCCAAGAAGGGCGATCGCCCCGGCCACGCCGTGGGCGACGCCCAGATCTACGCGCCCTGACGGGTATTGCTTCCGCCATTCTTCGTGTATCTCCGCGGGTGGCGTCCACCAATAGAACCCATGCTCGTCGTGCCGGGCGCTCTCGTGCAGCCGCTCGACGACCCGGCGGACGCATTCGATCGCCACCGGGCGCGGGTACCGCTGCAGGGCATACACGCCGAGGCCGGTGGCGCCCTCGACAAGGTCGTGGGGCACCGGCCACCGGTTGGGCTGCGACAGGAGTCGCAGGAGGGCGTCGTCGACTTCCTCGTTGCGGTCCCCTGCGTCCGGGTCGAGGAGGTGATCGACCAGCTCAGCCGCCCACGCCACCCCTGTAAATCCCCCGTAGAGGGAAGGGTTCATCGCCTGCGTTGACACGCCCTCGATGGCCTGGTCGAGGTACTGGCAGGCGACGACGTCAGCCTGCGGCGTACGCCCGGTTCGGGCCAGCCAGGTGTAAAGAAGGGCCAGCCCGGCCTGTCCCCTGCTGAGCGAATGGTTTCGCCCGCCCGGTAACGACGTAATCGATGGAATGCACTCCGCGATAGCGTCGACCGCCTGCAGAGCCTGGTCAGCCATCGTTCCGGACAAGATCGGTCGCCAGCAGCTCTCGGCGCTCGCATCGTCCAGCTTCGCCATCGAGCCGCCCCCGCTCGGCTCACGGTACAAGCCGGCGCCGCGTGCAGGATTACCTTGCACTACGTCGCTCACTCCTCCCCCTCACAAGCCGCACCGTGCTGCTCCTGCGGCGGCTACGGTGTCTTCGCCGTACCGGAAATGCGGATCAGGCAGCCCACGTTAACGCGTGCTGCCTGATCCATTACCCGTCCGGGTTACTGACAGCCCGTTACTACTTGCAGCCCGGGTCCTTGGTGTTCGGACAACTGTTTGGTCCTCCATGGGGCGGCTCATGGCTGCCACTGTCGCCACCAACGACCAGGGACAGGTCCCGCTCGTCGAGCGTCCGCAGGGTCTCCTTGGACAGCTCGAGCTTCTTCCGCTTCTTCATGTAGCCTCCTTTCCCGGCAAATGGGATAACCGCCAGTGCGCGCTTTGGCCGTTGAATTCTAACCCATAAGCACGGCCGTTCAAACGTCCTGAGGATCTGCCAGTCTTTTGATGACGTATTTGTCAGTATGCGGTGAGATGAGCCTCCGTCTGCATTTCCATGACATTTCTGTCAGGTAATTTCCGTGACATTTCTGTCAGAGAAGAACGCGAGCCGACCCGGCGGAGACCCGGTCGCTCGGCCGGCCACGCAGGATCGAGCCTCGGCCCATCCTTGCGGACGAGCGCGATGAGGTCGCCGACGGGCTCGTTCTCCAGAATCGGGTCGCGGAGCCGAAGCTTCGGGTCGATCTCGTAGCTGTTGTGCTGACCGACCTTCCAGCGTCGCACGTATCCCGCCTGCTGGAGGTCGGCGAGCATGCGGTAGGCGGAGCGCTCGGTGATCCGCGCTGCCCGCGCACCTCTGCCACCGTCGCCTCCGGATGGCGCGCCACCGTCAGCAGCACCTGGGCGTGGTTAGTGATTGATGTCCAGGATCGGAACCCGAATTGCTCGACTGCACCCGCCTTTTTCATACGCCGCAGCTCCACGCTCGGAGACCCCTTTGAGTTTTTCACTTTTCACCGTTTCCGCGCCTGTCAAGGCCGTGGGTTCGACCGCGTTGAGCTCGACGGAGATCGATCCCCGGGGGCAGGCCGTCTCCACCTCGGAGACTTGCGTCCGAGCCCTCTCGTGAGTCAAGCTCAGAAGGAGGGACGGGAAGGAATGGCAGACGCGAAGCTTGGCAACGCTCGGCGGTGGGGTCCTCGACGAGGGCGTCGCCAGCCGGAACAAACGTGAAGCTCGTCTCGGACGCCGTCGTGCTGCTCGCGAGCCCGCGGTCATGAGCTTCCGCCGCGACTTCGCCCCCTCCGGCTTCTTCGTCCTGCGTACCCCGCTGCTGCCGTTCGACGAGCTCGAGGCCTGGACGGAGGGCGCGGACCGGGCAGAGCTCGAGCGTCGCCTGCACGAGGCATACGAGCGTCCGGAGCTCCGCGAGGCCCTCTATCTGGCGTCCCCGCAGCTCTGCGAGACGCTCGACGCATGGGGGAGCGAGCATGCGCGGAAGTGGCTTCCGGCGCTCGTCTCGTATTTCGAGCGAGCCGCAAGCAGGCCAACTCCCTTCGGCCTCTTCGCCGGCTGCAGCCTTGGCGAGATCAGCGAGCGGAGTTGCCTCGAGCTCGAGGAGCGTCGTCACTCCCGGCGGCACACGCGCCTCGACATGGACTACCTCACCGCACTCGTGAGAGCGCTCGAGGCTGACCCCAGCATCAGGCGGCGGCTCTCCTTTCGGCCGAACTCGAGCCTCTACCGCGCCGGCGGGCGATTTCGGTACGCCGAGTCGCGGCTCGACGGAACGCTCCGCTCGTACCACCTGGTCGCCGTCGACGACTCGGTCGAGCTCGAGACGACGCTGGCGCGGGCAAGCGCGGGCGCGACGCCGGACGAGCTGGCGGCGACACTGGTGGGCGAAGAGATCTCCGTCGACGAGGCGAAGGAGTTCATCGACGAGCTGATCGACGCGCAAGTGCTCGTCTCCGACGTCCAGCCGGCGCTGACCGGCCCCGAGCCCGTTCCGGCTCTCGTCGAGGCGATGGCCGAGCACGAGGAAACGGCGCAGCCGGCGAGGGCGCTTCGCGTGGCGCTGGACTCGCTCGAGCAGCTCGACCGGCAAGGTCTCGGTGCGTCGCCGGCGGAATACCGCCGTGTCGAGTCGCTCTTCGAGGATCAGCCCACAAAACCGGAGCCCTCCCGGCTCTTCCAGCTCGACCTCACGAAGCAGGCGAGGGCAACGCTCGGCCGTACAGTGGTCGATGAGATCGCGCGCGCGCTCGAGCTGGTCGCCAAGCTGACGCCGCGCGTACCCGATGACCCGCTGGACCGCTTCCGGGCAGCCTTCGTCGAGCGGTACGAGGATCGCGAGGTGCCGCTCGTGGAAGCGCTCGATGAGGAGATCGGGATCGGCTTCGGCGTGAGCCAGGCCGCCGAAAGCGCACCGCTCCTGGCGGGTCTCAAGCTGGGTTCGTGGAACGGGGCTGGCCCACCTTGGGAGGAGCGCCACCGGCTCCTCCTGCATCTCGCCGGCCAAGCGCTTCGCGACGGGCGGCGAGAGCTCGAGCTTTCGCCGTCGGAGATCGACGCGCTCGCGCCAGCACAGCAGCCGCGGCTGCCGGATGCGCTCGAGGCGGTGGCCACCGTCGCCGCCGCTTCGCAGGACGAGCTCGACCACGGCCGCTTCCGCGTGCTTCTCCGCGGCGCGAGCGGTGCACCGGGTGCCGCCCTCCTCGGCCGCTTCTGCCACGCTGACGGCGCTTTGCGCGCCCGCGTCGAGGAGCATCTCCGTCTCGAGGAGGCCCAGCGACCGGACGCGGTGTTCGCGGAAATCGTGCATCTGCCAGAGAGCCGCGTCGGCAACATCCTCTTGCGCCCCGTGCTCCGTTCGTACGAGATCCCGTTCCTAGGCCGGTCGGGGGCGCCGCCCCAGGCGCAGCTCCCGGTTACGGACCTCCTCCTCTCGGTCGTCGGCGACGGCGTCGCCTCGGGGGCGGCGGAGCGGCTCGTCCTGCGCTCGCGCCGTCTCGGCTGCGAGGTGCTCCCGCGCCTGACGTCGGCCCACAAGTACAGCCTCAGCAGCCTAGGCGTCTACCGCTTCCTTTGCGAGTTACAGCGGCAGGGGACGGTCGATGTCCTTACGTGGGACTGGCGTCCGCTCGAGGCCTTGCCCTTCCTCCCGCGCGTGAGCAGCGGCCGGACGGTCCTCGCCCGTGCTCGGTGGAATCTCGACCGGCGCGATCTCGAGCGCTTCTCGGACCGCACCGAAGCCTTCCGCGAGTGGCGCCACGAGGCAGGACTGCCGCGCTGGATCGTCCTGGCCGACGCGGACAACGAGCTGGTCACCGACCTCGGAAACCCGCTCAGCGTCGAAGCGCTGCTCCACCACCTCCGCCGCCGCGAGCAGGCGACGCTCGTCGAGCTGTTCCCGTCGCCGGGCGAGCTCTGCACCCATGGCCCGGAAGGACGCTTCACGCACGAGATCGTGATTCCCTTCGTACGCGTGACGGAGGGCCGGACGAGCAATCGCCGGGCTACTCCACGCGAGGCGGTTCAGCGCCGCTTTTCGCCGGGGTCGGCGTGGCTGTACGCCAAGCTCTATACGGGCAACGCGACAGCGGACCGGGTACTTATCGACGTCGCCGGGCCCGTCGTCCAGGCAGCGCTCGAAACGGGCGCGGCCGAGCGCTGGTTCTTCGTCCGCTACGCCGATCCGCATTTCCACGTCCGACTGCGCGTGAACGGCGATCCGCGCCGCCTCGTGGAGGAGGTCTTGCCGCTGCTGCGCCAAGAAGCCGAGCTGCTTCTCGCCGACGGTGTGATCTGGCGGCTCCAGCTCGACACGTACGAACGCGAGCTCCGGCGCTACGGCGGCGACGAGGGGATCGAGCTCTCGGAGAAGCTCTTCTGGCACGACAGCGAGGCGGTGCTCGGAATCGTGCGCACGCTCTGGGGCGATGAAGGGCTCGACGCGCGCTGGCGGCTCGCGCTCTACGGGATCGACCGGCTCCTGGACGACTTCGGCCTCGACCTCGAACGCAAACGCGCGTGGGCACGCGGGTGCCGCGACGGTTTCGCGCGGGAGTTCGACGTCCGGGGGCAAACGAGGCGAGCCCTCGGCGACCGTTACCGCGCGGAGCGGAAGGCGCTCGAGGAGCTGCTCGGTCTGGAGGAGGGGGACGACCACCCGCTGGCGCCGGGTGTGCAGCTCCTACGCGAGCGATCGTGGCGGCTCGCACCCTTGGTCGAGCGTCTGCGTGCACGCGAGCAGCGTTTGTCCGTCTCGCTCGACCACTTGCTCTGGAGCTACGCACACATGCACGCGAACCGCCTGCTCCGCGGGGCGTACCGGGCTCAGGAGCTCGTGCTCTACGACCTGCTCGATCGCGTCTACACGTCACGCCTGGCGAGGGCGGCCGTGTGAGCGACATCTTCCGCGAGGAGGCGCTCGCAGAGTTGCGCAGCCGCGGCGGTCCCGGCGATGTCCTGCGCGTGGCCCCGCGCTGGCTCGTCTGGAGCTTCGCGCTGCTGCTCGTGCTCGTCGGAGTGGGCGCAGCGGCAATCTTCACGATTCCCGTCCGTGAGGAGGCGCACGGGACGGCGCTCCTCGGCTCCGACGGCCGCTCCGTCCGCGTGGTCCTGCCGCTCGCGTTCCGCGGCGACGTGCAGCCCGGGACGAGGCTGCACCTCGAGTTCGGCGTCATGCGGCGGACGGCCCGCATCACGGCCGTACGGGTCCGGCCGGAGGAGCTCGTGGCGCGGACCCGTCTAGCCTCGCGGCTCCCGAAGACGATGCCACGCACCGGTCGCGCCTCGGCGCGCGTCGGCGGCGAAACACTCTTCGATCTCCTCGGCGGGTAGCCGATGCGACGCCGGATCCCATACGTAGCCCAGCTCGAGATGGCCGACTGCGGCGCGACGGCCCTCGCGATGACGCTCGCCTACCACGGCAAGCACGTCGGCTTGGAGGAGCTTCGGGATGCGGTCGGCGTGGGGCGCGGCGGCGCCGACGCTCGGGGGATCGTCGAAGCCGCGCGTGCCTACGGACTCCTGGCGCGCGGCGTGCAGGCCGACGTCCACGAGCTCGGCCACCTGCCGCGCGGGTCGATCCTCCACTGGCAGTTCCGGCACTTCGTCGTGCTCGATCGCGTGGGGAGGCGCGGTGTCCACGTGGTGGATCCCGTCGCCGGGCGTGCGTACATCCCGCGCCAGCTCTTCGGCCGCGCCTACACCGGTGTCGCCATCGCGCTCGAGCCAGGCCCAGACTGGGAGGCGGGTGGGCGCCGGGCCAAAGGCACCCTGCGCTACCTGCGCCCGATGCTGCGGGAAGCACGGCAGGTGTGGTTCGTGCTCGCGACGTCGATCCTGCTGCGGCTGTTCGCACTCGCGCTTCCGCTCTTCACGGCCGCGCTCGTCAATCGGATCCTGCCGCGCGGCGAGAGCCACTTGCTGCTCGTGCTGACGGCGGGGATGCTTACCGTCGCCGCCTACTACCTCTTCACGGCGTTCCTCCGGGCGCGTCTTCTCCTGACGCTGCGGACGAAGCTCGACATTCAACTGACGCTCGGCTTCGTGGAACATCTCGTCGACCTCCCCTACGCCTTCTTTCTGAAGCGCTCGGGAGGGGATCTGGCGATGCGGTTGCAGAGCCACGCGGAGGTTCGCGAGCTCCTCACGACCGGCGCGCTCTCGGCCGTGCTCGACGGCGCGTTCGCCTGCTTCTATCTCGTCGCGCTCCTTGTCCTGAGCTCGTCGATGGGGCTGCTCGTGCTTGGCCTCGGCGTGCTCCAGGTGGCGGTGCTCGCGCTCGCGCGTCACCGAAACCAGCGACTGATGGCGGAGAGCCTCCATGTCATGGCGCGCTCCCAGAGTTACGTCTACCAACTGCTGGGGGGGATCGAGGATCTGAAGGCTGCCGGGGCGGAACGCCGTGCGTCCGCGCACTGGTCGAACCTGTTCGTCGACCAGGTCAACGTCTCGCTCGCGCGCGGTCGCCTCGAGGCGCTCACTGAATCCACTACCGCCGGCCTTGCCATGGCCTCGCCGCTCGCGGTTCTCGCGGTCGGTGGAGCAGAGGTCTTGAACGGAAGTCTCAGCGTGGGCAAGATGCTGGCCCTTGCCGCGCTCAGCGCGGGCTTCCTCGCGCCCCTCGCCACGCTCGTCACCACCGGTCTGCAGCTGCAGCTGCTTGGGAGCTACATGGAGCGGATCAACGACGTTCTCGACGCGCCGAAGGAGCAGCAGGATCGGCAGGTCCGGCGCGCGCCGAGACTGAGGGGAAGGATCGCCGCCGAGGGCGTCTCGTTCCGCTATAGTCGCCTCGCCCCACTCGTCGTAGAGGACGTCTCGCTCGAGGTCGAGCCAGGGCGAACGCTGGCGGTCGTCGGCCGCTCAGGCTCTGGCAAGACGACGCTCGGTCGCCTGTTGCTCGGCCTCTACCAACCGGAATCCGGCCGCATCCTCTACGACGGCATCGATCTTGCCGAGCTCGAGGCGCGGTCGGTCCGTGCACAGCTCGGAATCGTCACCCAGCGGCCGTACCTGTTCGGGACGTCCATCCGGGACAACATCGCGCTCACCGACCCGAGCCTGGATCTGGACGCCGTGGTCCGCGCGGCGAGACTCGCGTGCATCGACGACGACATCGAGGAGATGCGGATGGCGTACGAGACGCTCATGGTCGACGGAGGCGCTTCGCTCTCCGGCGGTCAGCGGCAGCGCGTCGCGCTTGCCCGCGCTCTCGCCCACTCTCCGTCGATCCTCCTCCTTGACGAGGCGACGAGCGAGCTGGATGCTCTCACCGAGCGCGCCGTCTACCACAACATCGCCGACCTCGGCTGCACCGCGATCGTGATCGCCCACCGCCTCAGCACGATCGCAGGCGCAGATCTCATCATCGTCATGGAAGGGGGAAGAATCGTCGAGCGGGGAACGCACGAGGAGCTGCTCGAGCTCCGCGGCCGATACCACGAGCTGATCGCAAGCCAGCGCGAGGCGGTGCGCGAGGGTCGAGCCGTCCGTCACACCCGGGCCGCCGGCAAGCTGAATGGCCTCACGAAGCGTGAGCACGAAGTTATCCGGCTCGTCGGAAGCGGCCTCTCCAACCTCGAGATCGCGGATTACCTCGCGATCAGCCCCGAAACCGCGAGGACGTACGTAGGCCGCATACGTCGCAAGCTCGGCTGTCGCGACCGCGCAGAGCTCGTCGTCCTTGCCGACGAAACCGGCTCCGCCACGCGAGCGAAGGACCGCGGACCGGCTCGCGCACGAGATGGGCGGTGACGCGGACGCTCGATTAAGCAGCAGCCCGTCGATGCGGCGGGAGGCGATTGCCATGCCGACCAGCCCGTGGGGGTCAGAAACCTTGTCACCTAAACGAGCGGGCTTGTGAGGTCGGACCGGTAGCTTCGGCCGCCCCGCATCCTCTGGAGGTTGTGCGTGCTTTGGTCGCTCGCGTACTTCGTCTTGCGTCGTCTGTTCGCGTTGGTTGTGCTGGTCAGCCGCTCGGATCGATCGAAGGAACTAGAGATCCTCGTGCTCCGCCACGAGCTCTCGATCTTGCGTCGGCAGGTGCAGCGCCCGCCCTGCACGAGTCTGACCGGGTGCTTCTGACCGCGTTGAGTCGCGCCGTGCCGCGCCGTGACACCGCCAGCTGGTGGCACGTCGTTGGACGCAAGATCGAGCGGACGGAGCTCGCCGAGGCTCGGCGACCGGCAACCGTTCCGCTTTCTGGTGCACGATCGCGACAGCAAGTTCAGCGGCCGGTTCGACGCTGTCTTCCAAAGCGAGGGCATCAGGGTCATACGCGCGCCGATCGGGGCGCCGAACGCCAACGCCGATGCCGAGCGCTGGGTGCGGACGCTCCGGCACGAGTGCCTCGACCGGATCCTTATTTATCTTCAGCCGTCGGCAACTCGACCATGTACTCCGTGTCTACAGCCGCCATTACAACACCCACAGACCGCACCGAGCACTCGCCCTACAGCCGCCCGATGAGAGCAAGACCGTCTCGGCACTCACGCCAGCCCAATCAGGACGAGTCCAACGGCGCGAGTTGCTCGGCGGCCTCATCCATGAGTACGAACTGACCGCGTGAAAGCAAGCCAACCCGCAATGCCAGAGTTTTCGAACCCAACGGGCTTGGTCGAAAGCGCCCGGCGGCTCGCCGCGTCCTGACCAGGCCGATTTGCAGGGGAAACGTTGTGGACCCTGCTGATCGCGCCTTTGGGTTGCAGGCGGGATGATTCGGCCTTGCGCCCGTTATCGTCTAGCCGGTCGATCGAACTCGGCCTTCAGGCGATGCAGAGGTACGCCTTCCGGGGCTTCACCGAGGTGATCGCCTCGAGGCCGTCGGTGCCCGCTTGACGTCCGGGTCGGTGCCGAGCCTTAGCAGGTCTCGCACGGACTCGTTCTCGAGCGTGGGATCGCGAAGCGGCAGGCCCGGGTTGATCTTGTAGGTGTTCTGCCGGCCGAGCTTCCGCCGTTGGACATAGCCCGCCCGCTGAAGGTCGGCGAGGATCCGGTACGCCGAGCGTTCGGTGATCTTCGCTGCGGCAGCGAGCTGGGCGACGGTGGCCGCAGGATCCCGCGCGACCGCCAACAGGACCTGCGCGTGACTCGTGATGAACGTCCACGAGCGCAGAGTGCGCAGGTCACTCGAATGTCCGTCCATCATCGCCGCTCTTTCCGGTCACGTCCACGCTGGTCTTGGAGAATCGGTTCAATCGGCTCGCGTGACCGCAGGCACGATCAGGGATCGACATCAGCGGTTCCGGCACGCGGATCCCGAGGTGGTCGAGTCGGTTCTCGCCGCCGGGCGGCTTGCCGTGGTGGACGGCCTCGACGCCGTTGCCGAGGCCGAACACCTTGGGAAGCGCAGCCGCGGCTTGCCGGCCGCGGTTGAGCTCGCTTTGCACTGTTCACGAGCCAATCCGGTACGGCCGCATCATCTCGTGGTCCTCGTGTTCGACGATGTGGCAGTGCCAGACGAAGAGGCCGACGCGGTCGAAGGTTGCCTTCACGCGCGTGATCTCGTCGGGGTAGGCGACGACCGTGTCCTTGCGCGCTCCCGCCTCCCAGGGTTCGGGGCCGCGCACCGCCCCGCTTTCGATGTCTTCGCGGTTTACGACCTCGAACAGGATCTCGTGGATGTGGATCGGGTGCGCGTCCTCGGTGAAGTTGTACAGCTCCCACAGCTCGGTCGCGCCCACGGCCGGATTCTCGGTGATCGGGTCGTCCCAGTGGAGGGGAACGCCCGCGCTGCCGGCGAGCGTGCCGAGCAGGGCTTCCTTCGGCCCGAACGGTTCGCCGTCCGCGCAGTCGAGCACGATGTTGCCGTTCGCATCTTCGGAGACGCGGACGGTCTCCGAGTCGAGCTCGTTGAGGGAGACCTGGCGCGTCTCAGTGGCCACGGGGAGCGGGGCGATGGCGGGCAGAACGAGCGCGTTGGGCGGCGTGCTCGGGTCGGGGCCGGTCGAGGCGATGACCCGGAACTGCATCACCTGGCCGGTGGTATTCGGGTCGGCTTGGTCGAAATCACCCGGCGGCTCGCCGCCGCCGAAGGGCTCGTCCGGGCCCAGGTTGCGCAGGATGATCTCCCTCCCGACCCCGATGTTCGTGAAGTCGACGATCACATCGGCGCGCTCCGCCGGCCCCAGCAGGAGCCGGGTGAGCTGGAGCGGGGCGGGCAGGAAGCCGCCCTCGGTGCCGATCTGCCAGAAGGGGAGACCGTTGCTGAGCTCGAGCAGCAGGAAGCGCGAGTTGCAGCCGTTCAGGATCCGGAAACGGTAGCGGCGCTGCTCGACCTCGAGGAAGGGCCAGGTCTTGCCGTTCACGACAATCGTGTTGCCGAAGAACTCCGGGTTGAAGATCGGCGAGATGTCGCTCGGGCCGCCGCAGGCCTGCTCGGGGATGAAGGGGATCTGCAGCTGCGAGGGGTCGAGGCCCTCGAAGAAGGCGCGGCTGTCCGGGTAGAAGAGCGAGCCGTCGGCGTTGAAGGAGCGGTCCTGGATCGCGAGCGGGATCTCGTAGTAGCGCGTTCCCGGCGGGTCGCCCAGCGCCGGGGCAGGGCCGGGGAGCGTGCCGACGACCGCGTCCGCGGGTCCGCCGCGGAGCAGGTAGAAGCCGGCCGGCCCCGCGTACACGTTCGAGCGGGTCATGCCGAGCGTGTGGTCGTGGTACCACATCGTCGCCGCCCGCTGGTCGTTGTCGTACTGGAAGACCGCGCTCCCGGGCGTCCACGCCTGCCCATAC